>CAZDLP010000016.1:0-19130 GCA_964506565.1 uncultured Planctomycetia bacterium | reverse complement strand
AGAAACTGCCCCTTCAAGATCTTCTTTCTCTTGCAAAAGCTGTCTATTCTTAAGCCTCTCCTGCGTAAGCTTATTCCTAGTCTTCTCTAGTTCTGCTTTTGCGCTGGCCAACACCGGCATATCAGCATTCAGCTTCTCTGTTAATACAGATATCTTAACAGCCAACCTGCTGACCTCTTCTATTAATTCACGATTTTTTTCAAAGATAAAATCTGACTTGGTACTTAAACCGAAAAATAATAAAATCAAAATCAGCAACATAACAACTAACGTACTAATCACTATCTTAGGACCCTGTAAACCAAATAGCATTATTTTATATACTCTACATCTTCTTCTACTACTTCTGCTTCTTCATATTGTACTTTTGTCTGCGGAAGAGGCTTTATTATTATCTCTACTCTCCTATTTGATCGCTTACCTTCCTTAGTATCATTAGATGCCACCGGCCTATACTCACCGTAGCCCGTTGCTGAGAGCTTATCAGGCCTAAGCTGGCAGTTGTCCTCAAGATAATGCAGAACACTTGTTGCCCTTGCTGTAGATAGCTCCCAATTTGATTTCCAGCCTGAATATTTTATAGGCACATTATCAGTATGGCCTTCTATGCCAATCTCATTATCCGATGTCTCTTCTTTTATCACACTTCCTACCTTTTTAAGTATTTTCTCTCCTCCGGGCTTTAGCTTGGCTTTTCCTGAATCAAATAATACCTCAGCAACAAAAGTAATGACCAGGCCTCTATCTTCCATTGTAAGAGCAACCTGATCTGAATTTATTTCGCTGCTTAAGCGCTCCTCTAACAATGACTTGGCTTCTCTAAGACGCTCAAGCTCATCCTGAAGTTCCTCTATCTTAACCTTATCGCTAGGCCTGCCCTTATAAAAACCTACTGCGCAACCTGAGACAACAAAGCATACCAGCAATATTGGAAGAACTAATGAAATTCTAAAACTTCTTATCATGCCACACCTCCTTAGTTTAAATTATTATAACACCTTTGCGCAAAAAACGTCAATATTATAAAATAAGACTATCCGCAACAAGGCTTTGTACCTTTATTGGCCTTTTTGCTGCGCCACTTCAACTTACCTTTTCGTTTTCTCTTTGGCATTTATCCGATCTCCTTGTTAAGTTAATGCTGCTTTTAATCTTTAATGGACTAGCTGGAAGCAGGGCTAATAATTATTGTTTCGCCCCACCAGACTCTACCGCTATTTACAATAAACTCCATTCCGACTAGTTCTGCGTCTTCTATGTCAAATTCCTTAAAATCAATCTCAAGCCCCGTCCATTTGCCTGGATTTGGAATAGCACCTATATACCAGGCAGTTATATATTCATCGAGTTCAACGAACGCCTCCTCGTCTCCCTCCCAATAAAGAATAATTTCTTTGTCCGCAGCCAGAAACAGCTTTAACATAATGCCTGACGGCATGTTATCAGCATCCAGTTTTACATACTGAATCACCTTTGAATCCTGACTCAGCCTAGCTGCAGCATCTGTCCTAAATCCATGAGCCTCTATGCCTTTTACAAGACTATTCTCATGGGTCTTGGCTTCATTCTGAGTTACCTCATCACTCCATATCCAGTTACCTTCTACTGAAAATTGCCCGGGTAGCGCGCCACTCACCCATATTGCTGTTGTTGGCAGAACCTCAAGGGCATCTTCTGCAGCAAGTGCACTTGCGTAAAGATTGCATATAGCAAAAATAAATATAGTAGTTATTAATCTCATAGCAAAATAGCGCAATATATACCTCGATTACAGCTTAAGAGTCTGTTTTCTTTCCGAACCTATTGAAACCATGCTTATCTTTACGCCAGCCAGATCAGATAGCCTCTTAAGATACTTCACAGCATTCTTGGGCAATTTGTTAAAATTCTGTATAGATGATGTATCAGACATCCAGCCCGGCATCTCTTCATATTGTGGTTTTACCTTAAAAAGCATCTCTATGTTTGCGGGAAACCCTTTACATATTTTTCCCTTATATTTGTATCCTGTACATATCGTGATCTTCTCAAGGTCATCTAATACATCCAGCTTTGTAACAACTATTTCCGTTATGCCACTTACCATAACAGCGTGTTTTACTATTGCCGCGTCAAACCAGCCGCAACGTCGCGGCCTACCTGTAGTGGCTCCAAATTCCTTTCCTTTATTTCTTATTAGCTTCATAAGTTTATCAGAAAATTCAGTAGGAAACGGCCCTTCACCTACTCGTGTAGTATAAGCCTTAACAACGCCTATTACCTTTCCTATCCTTGAAGGCCCTACACCGGAACCTGTGCATGCGCCACCCGCTGTAGAGTTTGAGGATGTAACAAAAGGGTATGTACCAAAATCAACATCAAGCATGGCGCCTTGAGCACCTTCAAAAAGAACTCTTTTATTCTCATCCAGAGCCTTATTGATTATTAGAGTTGTATCCTTTATATAGCCTTTGATCTTTTTGCGATAATCCATATACTGCTTATATAAGGCGTTAAAGGAATACCCCTTAAAACCATACACATTCTTTAATATGGCGTTCTTTTCCCTTAGATTCGCTCTTAACTTCCTGGAGAAAACATCAGCATCCAGAAGATCAGCCATTCTTATGCCACATCTGGATACCTTATCTGTATAACATGGGCCTATCCCTCTTTTGGTAGTACCTATCTTACTCCTGCCCTTAGCTATCTCACGAAGCTCATCTATTTTCCAGTGATAAGGAAATATGATGTGCGCCCTCTCACTGATTATGAGATTCTTGCCCGCTTTTATACCTCGAGCATCCAGCTTCTCTATCTCCTCTATCAATGCGGCGGGATTTACCACCACACCGTTTCCAATAATACACGTCTTGCCTTTATGCAAAATACCTGACGGGATAAGATGCAGTATAAACGACTCACCACCAATTACTACCGTATGGCCCGCATTGTTCCCCCCCTGAAAACGAATAATATAATCTGAGCTTTCAGAAAGAATATCTATTATCTTGCCTTTTCCCTCGTCTCCCCACTGTGCCCCTACTACTACTGAACTTGACATATTTTCTTCCTTATTTAATTATTTAATACGGCTTCATGCTGAATAACTTGCACGCTATATCGGGATAAGTAGCGACAAACCTTAATTCATCCGCTACAAGAGGCTTCTGATTATGAACATTAGCATACCTTACAAGCTCAAGTATCTCCGCCGCTTCTTTATCATTCTTAAACTTTACCTCCAGTTTCTCATAGACATTTCTAAAACCTTTTATACCGCTATATTCACCGGCTGTAATCTGTCTGCCGGTATCAACGATCTCTGGTTCGCCCCTTCCAAGCTCTTCATAATCATAAAGCTCATAATTGCGTCTGTCTTTAAGCGCGCCATCAGCATGTATACCTGATTCATGAGCAAACGCATTTGCGCCAACCCCCGGCTGATTAATAGGTATTGGGACATTAAACGCGTAGGAGGCATACTTTGCGACTTTCCATGCCTTTGTAAGATCAATATTGCTATCTATCTTATATCTACCTTTAAACCCGCTACTATATTGAAGCGCCAGTATAACAGATACGAGGTCAGCGTTACCTGCGCGCTCGCCAATGCCATTTATGGTAGTATTGATATACGCATCTACCCCCGCATCTATGGCAGCCTTTGCGCCAGCTATGGAATTGGCAACAACAAGGCCAAGGTCATTATGGCAATGAAGCTCCATCGGTGTTCCAACCTTTTTAGCTATCTCATGAATCCTTTGATATATAGTAAATGGGTCATCGCACCCAAGCGTATCGCAATATCTTATCCTGTCTGCACCGTGGTCTTTCGCGGCTTTTGCGAACTTAACAAGATAATCCAAATCAGAACGCGAGGCATCCTCAGCATTAACACCTACCCCCTTAACACCATTTCCTTTAGCGAAATCAACGGCAGCTGTCATCATATCTATAATATCATCGCCTGATTTCTTACCCATAAATTTACCCTTCATCATCTGCGGAGATGTTGAAATAGATAGATTTAAATTTTTTACTCTTGTCTTATCAAGCGCCTCCTGCACATCAGGGACAATGGCCCTTACCCAGCCACTTAAGACTATAGGTTTTAACACGCCTTTTTTCACTAGATCAAGATTAGCGTTAATATAATTCGTCTCATGATGCGTAACGGGAAATCCAAACTCGCTTAAGTATACACCGATCTCATTAAGATAAAGGTTTATCATTGTCTTTTGCAATTTTGAGAGACATATACGTGATGTCTGTACGCCATCTCTGTTAGTTACATCAATAAACCTTATTAAATTATCCTTTTTCTTCTTCGTGTTGTTCGTTTTCATGTTATATTCTCCATTTCCTATACAGGCTTTTAACTTCACTTAAAAATAAAACTTGCACTTATAAATTACGTCACTTTGCGGCGTAATTTATGTGCTCATTTTACTTACAGTTTTATAAGCTTGGCATCGTATATGTTTTTAGACTTCTTAAGCTCCTTAAGTACTTTCTCAGGCACCTCGCCATCCACATTACAAAGACTGACAGCTTCTCCCCCTAGTTTTTTCCTTCCAAATGTCATACCCGCAATATTTATATTATTCTTGCCAAGTAGGGTGCCCAGCTGCCCTACTATGCCAGGCACATCCTTATTTAAGATGAGTATCATATTGCCTTCCGGCATGGCATCAACATAATAATCATCTATCTTTATTATACGGGGCTTCTTATCCGCGAAAAGTGCCCCTGATATGGCCTGCGATTTGGTTTTAGTCTTGACTGTTACCGTAATAAGATGAGCAAACTCTTCTGCTTGGCTCGTCTTTGACTCAACGACTTTTATATTTCTCTCTCTTGCTATAACTGTGGCATTTACATTATTTACCACCTCGCCTAAAGCGGAAGTAAGCAGCCCTTTGACAAAGGCTGTAGTAATAGCTGTTGTATCATGTTTTGCGACATCGCCCGCATAGTCTAGCTTTACCTCTTTTATCGGGCCATCCGCAAGTTGAGCCTGCAACATGCCCATCTTCTCAGCTAACAACATATACGGTCTTAGCACCTTCCAGGCCTTAAGCTCTATATATGGAATATTTACCGCATTTCTGATACCTCTTTCAAGGAGGGCATCTACAACCTGTTGGGCGACCTCAACCGCAACATTATCCTGAGCCTCTTCTGTTGAGGCTCCAAGGTGTGGAGTCACTATTATCTTATCGCACTTTGTAATAGGGTTATCCGTTGGAGGCTCCTGTTCATACACATCAAATGCCGCGCCTGCTATCTTACCTGATTCGATCCCTTTTAGAACCGCTTTCTCATCTATAATACCTCCTCGCGCGCAATTTATAAGCCTGATGCCTTTTTTCATAGTTGCTATCTCTTTTGTGCTTATAAGATGCTTTGTATCTTTTGTAAGCGGAGTATGCACTGTTATATAATCTGATTCAACAAATAGCTTCTTGAGCGAGCTTAACTCAATTTCAGAATCAGCGGCCTTATCTGGTGTAAGAAATGGGTCATATGCTATAATCTTCATACCAAAACTTAAGGCACGCTTTGCTACCTCAGCCCCTATCCTGCCCAGACCAACAATGCCCAGAGTCTTGCCATAAAGCTCAACCCCCATAAACTTCTTTCTCTCCCATTCACCTCTTTTCATAGACGCGTCCGCAGGCGCTATGTTCCTTGACAGGGAAAGGATAAGGCTTACAGCATGTTCTGCCGTAGAGATAGTATTTCCACCCGGGGTATTCATTACTATTATGCCTTTTTTAGTGGCAGCGGGGATATCCACATTATCAAGGCCAACACCCGCCCTTCCGATAACCTTTAGCTTGTCAGCATGTTTTATAATCTCCGCTGTAGCCTTCGTACCACTTCTTATAATAAGCGCATCATAATTTCCTATTATCTTTTTAAGAGTTTCTACCGGTTGTTTAACCTTAACATCAACAATAAAATCCTTCTCCTTCTCCAAGATCTTTAAACCTTTTTCACTTAATGGATCACTCACTAATACCTTAAACACTTGTGCATCCTCCTTATTCTAATATTACACCCGTAGACAGGCAAGTATTACGTTATGCGTAAAAACGCTATTATTTGCTAAAAATCTCTTCAGCTGCCTTTATGCTAGAACCAAATTCAAAATCATGACCCATCTGCTTTAAAACTATTTCAAAACATGATATAGCTACTATCGTATCCCACTGCGTCATAAAGCCCATGCTGGCAATGCGAACTATTCTTCCCTTTAGCTGCGCTTGTCCACCCGCTATCCCTACACCATATGTATCGCGCATAGTCTTGACAAGTTTAACGCCATCTATATTTTCAGGGAGTTTTATCGCTGTCACTGAATCACTTGGGGCTGTAGGTGCAAGAAGCTCAAGCCCTAATGCCTTAGATGCTGCCCTTGTTGCCTCCGCCATCTTTCTCTGCCTAAGAATAGCTCCTTCCAGGGTCTCCTCTTTCATCATCTTTAATGCCTCAACAAGCCCTATAATAAGAGTTACTGCCGGAGTCCATGGTGTATCATCTTTGTCTGCTGATTTTTTCGCTGCCTTATAACAAAAATAGTATTTGGGCAGTGTAGAGGATTCCACCATCTTCATAGCCTTAGCGCTAACCGCTATAAACGCGAGTCCAGGAGGTATCATTAGCCCCTTTTGCGAACCACCAACGGCAACATCAACCTTCCATTCGTCTGCTTTGAATTCAACAGATCCAAGGCTACTTATTACATCGACAACTAAAATCGCGTCTGTCTTTGAAACAATATTACCTATAGCTTTTATATCACTTAAGACCGCGGTAGATGTCTCGCAAAGCGTCGTGTATACCGCTTTTACATCCTTATTCTCATTTAAGATTCTCTGCACCTGAAGCGGGTCAACCGCTTCTCCCCACTCAACGTCTATGTTGATGGGGATAACACCATATGCCTCACATATCTCGGTAAACCGCTCACCAAACTTTCCGCCCCTTATTACTATAGCCTTATCCCCCGCTGAAAGAAGATTAGTAACAGAACTCTCCATAGCGCCTGTGCCGGATGACGCGAATATGAATATATCGTTTTTAGTCTGGAAAACATAGCGTAAGCCTTCAACAGCGCCCTTAATCACTTCCTTAAACTGAGGTGTGCGATGATGTATTATAGGTTTTGCCATTGCCAGTAAAGCCTCTGATGGTACCGGGGTAGGACCTGGTGTTAACAAATAACGCTTTAACATTCTTTTGCTCCTATGTTTTATATGTGCTAGATTTATATTATTAATTATTAATTATTAGTTATTATTTATTATTTATTATTTATTTTCTACGCTTAATGTATCTATTACATGATCCACTAAGCCATACTTCATCGCCTCATCAGATGTCATAAAATAGTCTCTATCTGTATCCTGTGCTATCTTTTCCTCGGTTTGGCCTGTGTGATAAACCAATAGCTTATTTATTCTATCTTTTATCCTTAATATCTCTTTAGCTTGTATATGTATATCCGTGGCCGTACCCTGCGTTCCACCCCATGGCTGATGTATCATTATACGTGCGTTAGGCAATGAATATCTTTTCCCTTTCGCGCCACCTGCCAATAGTAACGCGCCCATACTGGCAGCCTGACCTATACAGTAGGTATTAACATCCGGCTTTACAAACTGCATCGTATCATATATCGCTAATCCGCTTGTTACATGCCCGCCGGGTGAATTTATATAAACATTTATATCCTTATCAGGCGCCTCCATCTGTAGAAAGAGAAGCTGCGCGATAATAAGATTCGCGATATTATCATCAATAGGTGTTCCTATAAAAACTATCCGATCCTTTAACAGACGCGAATATATATCATACGCCCTTTCTCCGCGACCTGTCTGCTCAACTACCATTGGTACCAATGTCTGATACTGTTCTTTCATATTTATATTCCTTTCTAAATGGTGCTGTTTTTGTATTTTACGATTGCTATTTATCTCTTTTTGCCTGCACTATTAAAAACTCTGAGACCTTATCATGTAAGGCCTGCTCTTTTAAGCTGTCTAGCAGGTTATTTTCCTTAAGCCTCTGCCTTACCTTAACCTGATCTTCTTTTGTATGACTTGCTATCTCTGCTACTCTTTTATCTATATCTGACTCAACTACCTCTATTTTCTCCTGCTGAGCTATGCTTTGCATAATGAAGAAAAGCCTGACATTATCCAGGGCTCGTCCTTTTACTGATTCCTTTAATTTGTCATCCTGCGTATCAAGATCTTCTTTCTTGTAACCTTGCTGGGCAAGACGTTGTTTCGTCTCCTGAACTAAACGCAAAGCCTGATTTTCCACTAAAGAAGCTGGTACATCAAAGGCATGACTTTCCAGCAAAATCTTATATATCTGATTCTCAACGTCACGCGCTGACTCGAGCTTCTTCTGACTCAATATATTTTTTTTAAGATCTGCCTTAAGTTCAGACATATCATTAAAATGACCTGTCGACTTAGCCAGCTCATCGTTTATCTCTGGCAATATCTTCTCTTTGATTTCCTTGGGAGTAACCTTGTAGAGCCTGCTTTGACCGGCAAGTTCCTTATATTCGTAATCTTTTGGGTAAGATACCTCTGTCTCTTTAGTGGTGCCGAGCTCCGCACCAAGCAAAAGAGCGAGTAACTCCTTAGGCTGCAGTTTATCACTTATATATAGCCATAATTTATCTTTTTTGTCAACCTGTTTTCCTCCAGAAAAACATTCATAGTCGCATACTATATAATCACCCTTGGCAATCGGGCGCGCTTTAATATTCTTATATTCTGCCATAGACTCCTGCATCTGTTTAAGGGCATTATCCACATCCTCATCAGATGCCTCATAAAGTTTTTCCTTTACCTTTATCCCTTTATATACTTTAAGTTTAAATGCAGGCCGAGTCTCTACTTTTACAGAAAAATTTAACGGTTTACCTTCATTAAAATCTACGTCCACTATTACAGGGTAGCCAACTGGATTAATATTCTTTTCCGTAATCGCCTCGCGATAGCAATCCCATATAAGCCGATTTAGCACCTCTTCGTTTGCTGCCTTGTTGTAATGAGTCTTTACCATGTCTCGTGGGGCTTTACCTGGACGATAACCCGGGATATTCGCTGTCTTCTGTATCCCGTTATATATATCCTCTAACGCGGCGTCGACCCTCTGCGCCTCTACCTCTACCTTGATAAGTTTCTGTGCGTCTTTCTGATCTTCAATATTTATCTTCACTGCTTTTTAATAACCTCCATTATTAAAGTATTCCGAACACTCAGTTTATGATTCTATAAGTCCATATTTTCCATCTTTGCGTTTATACAGCAGGCAAACATTATCATCAATAGAATTACGGAATAATATAAATTCCTTATTAAATGCCTTAAGTTCTAACGCGGCCTCTTTAGGTGACATAGGTTTTGTTGCAAAAGATTCTACTCTTACAATAGCCGCATCAGGCTCAACCTGCCCCCTCTTTTTACCTGAGAAACGCCTAAATCCATCAAAAAGCCTTTTTATTTTATGGTTCTTTACCTTGCCCCTAGTCCTCTTAAGCTGTTTTTCTATATTAACCAAACATATGTCAAAAGATACCTTAATATCCTGATCCCTTTCAATAGCAACAAGCCGGAACCCTCTTCCCGTAAGGGTTATCTCTGTAATATTATTAAATTTCTCAGTTGAAAAGATTGCCCTCGCGCTCTCTATCTTGCTGGCATATTTGGCAAGCTTTTCAATCTTCTCGTTTATATATGATTTAAAATCATCGGCAAGCTGAAGATGCCTTGCTGTAATATCTATTTGCATGTTACCCCCTTGTGTGCTCACGCGTTGCGTAAACTTATCGATACTTCAACACTTCATTTACATGGTGAACTGCTCACCAAGATATATCTGTCTCGCCTTTGGATTTGATATAAGGTCTTTTGAGGTACCTGAAATCAAAATCTTGCCTTCATACATTATATAAGACCTGTCTGTAATAGCGAGTGTTTCACGGACGCTATGATCCGTAAGCAATATGCCGAGCCCACCGTCTCTTAAGCCTTGTATTATCTGCTGCGCCTCAAAGACCGCGATAGGGTCTATCCCACTAAATGGCTCATCGAGAAGAAGAAACGACGGCTCTGTAACAAGTGCCCTGGTAATCTCAAGTCTTCTTCTTTCACCCCCGCTAAGCGTATATGCTTTATTCTTAGCAAGGCTTGCTATGCTAAGTTCATTGAGCAATTTATCTAAACGCCTTCTTCTCTCATAAGCAGATATGTTCAATGTTTCCAAAACAGCCATTATATTCTCTTCCACTGTCAGCTTACGAAATATAGAATCTTCCTGGCATAAGTAACCTATGCCTTCACGCGCCCTGCGGTACATAGGCATTCCGGTAATATTTTTTTCGTCAAATAGTATCGTACCTTCATCTGGCTTTATCAAACCAACTATCATATAAAATGACGTGGTCTTTCCTGCGCCGTTAGGACCTAAGAGGCCTACAATCTCTCCCCTGCCTATCTCTATATTTATGTTATCTACTACCCTTCGGTCGCTATAAGCCTTAACCAGATTATTAATCTTTAACTTGTTCATTCTTTTTCTCTTTAGATCTTTGCATCAGCTTTTCAGTGTCGCGTATAATTATCTTGGGCCTGCCCTCAAGCAAGACCCTTCCTTCTCCGGGTAAATAAGTCAGGGTATCAGCATAGGTCGAATCCTTACCACGCGTTATCGTAACATTGCCCTCACATACTACTTTTTTCAGCGCCTTCTCTTCGGGATCAAAATAAGCCGTAGCCTTATCTGTATCTATAATAGCCTCCGCGTCAACAAGCTTTACATTATTATTGAAATACGCAACGTTCTTATTGTAATCAACCTCTAATGGCCCATCGCACGTGATAACAGCCGGGGGATCTTTTACATCCACTGAAACATCCTTGTTAAGCTGAGCGGTTTTCAGATCGGGCCGGGCAGAAGCACCTGTTCCAGATATATCCATATCCTTCCTCTGGATAAAAACATACTCATCTGTACTCACAAGCTCTTTTTCGGCATCCCAATTCAATACCTCCGTAGTAAGCGTGGTTCCCTCATCAGTAACAATTATAACATTCTTTCTAAGCTCCACCCCATTTGTCGTCCTGTCAAGGGTACCTTCATCTGCCTTGAGATTAACCTTAACCTGATCACCGTATGAATCAGCGTTTATATCAGTCAAGTCTATTATATCAGAGAATATATTTGCGCTATTTCCTTCCATCTCCCAGGTCTTATTACCTAAATCGGAAAAACCCGCTATTGAAAAGGATTTAACCTGTTCGGCAACCTGGTCTTCTCCTACATTAACAGATGGCCCTCCGACTGAGACAGGTACCTCTTCTTTAAACAAGGTATTTTTCAAAGACCAGCCAGCATATATCAAAATTAAAATAACTATAAGATTTCTTAAAAATTTCATGTTTTTATTAATACAAAAAAGCAGGTATTAGGTTTTCTTAAGTTATGGTCGGCCTGGTTTTCCACCTTTTATGCATCCAAACCCAATGATCCGGGTGTTCCCTGATACGGGCCTCTATGATATCTGACCATCTCTGCGTATATTCTAAAACGATTGCGTCCTTATCATCTCCTCGTTCAATAAATATAGGCTCTTCGACATATACTTTATGTTTTAAACCTTTACGAACAATAAACACAGGCACAATAGGGCAGTTGGCTGCCATAGCTATCTTTACAGGCGCTGAAGGAGTATAAGCCTTCCTGCCAAAGAAATCGACAAAAACACCTTCCACGCTGTCTATGTCCTGATCGGGCGTAATCCCAATAATTTCATTATTGCGGAGTAGCTTCAGGATCTTCTTGGGAGAATCTGTTCGATATATAATATTAACACCCATATTATTACGCATAAAAGTGACCCATTCATTAAATTTTTCATAATATATAGGGCGTGCGACAATATTTGATGAATAACCTTTGCGGGAGAATATAATAGGAATCAACTCCCAATTTCCGAAATGCGCAGATATAGCGATAACACCACGTCCAGCAGCCAGGGCCTTATCCATCTTCTCAATGCCATTTATCTCTATTATTGAGTCCAGCTTATTCTTTATCTTAGGCAGACTCAGGATCTCAGCAACGCTGACTCCGGTATTCATAAAAACCGAGCGGGCTATCTTTGAGATCTCCTTCTCGCTTTTTTCATTGCCAAAAGCAACCCTTAGATGTTCCTTGGTAAGCCTTCTGTATCTTTCCAGAATAATATATATAAATTTTCCGCTAAACCTGCCGAATTTTATAGCCAAGTGATACGGCAGAAGAAGAAACATCCTGTCAAGGATCATAAATAATGTATAGAATATGCGCCTTCTAAAACGGTATTTCATCCGATATAATCCTTTGTAACCTCATGCCATACCCCTTTAGCCTTCAATATCATATCAATTACTTCACGTACAGCGCCTTTACCGCCGGGTGTTTTGCATATATAAGAGACGTAACCCTTCATATCGTCATGGCCATTAGGAACTGCACATGAAAAACCTACCTTCTTTAATACCGGAACATCTATCAGATCATCACCTATAAAGCATATCTGGCTGTCATTTATTTTAAAATGGGACTTCAATTTATTATACGCAGCCAACTTATCCCTAGCATGCTGATAGACCTTATCTACCTTTAGACAATCTGCTCTATACTTAACTGCAGGCGCCATGCCTGCCGTTATGATAGCGCTCTTTAAGCCCGCTTTTCTCCATAGCGTAAGGCCAAAACCATCCTGAACATCAAAGACCTTTATCTCTTTTCCTAAACTGTTTATGAGAATATATCCTGACGTAAGAACTCCATCTACGTCCATAATAAGGAGCTTTATCTTCTCAAGCTTTTTTCTGATTATATTATTTATCTTCATATAAGTAATTATTCTGACCCTGCTTTCAAACTAAAGGGGACGGTGGGTGTAGGGCAACCCACTGTCCTCTTCAGTTTGGAAACAGGGTCGAAGCGCTAAATAAGCCCTGCCTTCAAAAGATCCTGTATATCTACCAACCCAACAGGCTTATAGTTTTTATCCACTACCGGTATCTCATCTATATTTTTTTTACGCATCAGATGCAAGGCTTCAACAGCCATCTTTCCCTTTTCTACAACTGCCGGCCCTTCTGTCATCAGATCCTTTACCTGTTTTTCCACAATAAATGAGTCCTTCTCTAAGTGCCTTCTGAGGTCTCCGTCAGTAAATATACCCACAAGTCTTCCTTTATTGTCTACTATCGTAGCGCTGCCAGCCCGTGCCTTTGTAATAGCATAAAGAACTCTTCGTAGCGGCGTGTCTTGCTTGGCAATAGTAAAAGCTCCGCCTTTTCGCATAACATCTTCTACCTTAAGCCATAATTTTTTGCCTAATGTGCCTCCTGGGTGATAAAACGCGAAGTCTTCCACCCTGAAACCTTTAGCCTTCAAAAGTGTTATGCTTAACGCATCCCCCATTGCCAACATCGCTGTTGTACTTGCGGTAGGAGCAAGTCCCAACGGACATGCCTCTTTTTCAACACTCACATCAAGAATTAGATCACTGTTTTTTGCTAAAGTAGAATTTTTATTACCTACGATACCTATAAGATTCGCGCCAATTTTTTTTATTATAGGAATTAACTTTACTATCTCATCTGTCTCACCACTATTGGAAAGTGCTATAATAATATCATCACACTTTACGCGGCCAAGATCGCCATGTATAGCCTCCGCAGGATGAAGAAATAGACTTGCTGTACCGGTTGAAGACAGAGTAGCTGATATCTTTTGTCCTATTATGCCAGGCTTACCCATGCCGGTTATTATAATACGCCCAGCGCTTGCCATAATAAGCTCAACGATCCTTACGAAATCCTGCGCGACCCTGGGCATGAGACTTCTTACCGCTTTGGCCTCGATCTGCAATACACTACGAGCCACCTTAATAAAATCTGTTTTTCCCGATACAGGCTTAACGATATTACTCATTGATAATAGCCTTTATGACCTCTCGCTCTTTATCCTTTATGTTAGAAAGTAGCTCATCTTTATTTATTACTTTCTTCGTATAAAGATCTATAAGAGCCTGATCCATAGATTGCATACCATGCTTTGCATTGGTTTCAACAACACTAAGCATGTGGTGAGTATTACCTTCACGTATAAGGTTCTTAACGGCTGGTATGCCAAGCGCTATCTCACATGCAACGATTACGCCGTTACCATGCGCCTCATTAACGAGCCTTTGAGATATAATGCCCTGCAGCGTAGCTGCAAGCTGCACCCGAATCTGTTGTTGGTTCTCTGAAGAAAACGCGCCTATCATCCTGTTTATTGTATCGCTGGCATCAAGTGTAGGCAAAGTAGCAAAAACGAGCTGGCCGGCTTCAGCAGCAGTTATTGCGGCGGATATCGTTTCTAGATCACGTATCTCACCAACCATTACTATATCAGGATTCTGTCTCATTACGTGGTTCAGCGCTTCAGCAAATGAATTCGAATCAATCGGTATCTCCAACTGCTCTAGAACAGCCTTCTTGTGCTTATGCATAAATTCTATCGGATCCTCTATTGTAATAATATGAGATGGTCGGTTAGAGTTAATATAGTCTATCATTGCCGCTAGTGTAGTCGTCTTTCCACTGACAGAATGACCTGTAACCAATACTAGTCCGCTACGTAGATTGCAAAGCTTTACTATTATATCCTTGGGCAAGCGCAACTCATCAAGGGACGGCACCTTTAGCGGAATTGTTCTGATAGCTGCCGCTATACTTCCACGCTGTTGATGTATATTTACACGAAACCTGGCAAGGCCGCTAACAGAATAAGATATATCAATATTGCGTTTTTTTTCATAAACGCAACGTTGTTCATCATCCAACATAGAGTATATAATACGCTTGGATTCATCAGGCATAAGCACCGGAAGATCCGTAGCTTTTATAACGCCTCTAACCCTTAAAACAGGTGGGACACCTACAGCAAGTATTAAGTCAGACGCCTTTGAGTCCATTGCCATGTGCAGAAGGTCTATTATCTCCATATCATTCTCCTTGTTTTTTGAGAACTACATTTTACAAACAATAACCCTGTTTCGGCCTTCGTCTTTTGCTTTATAAAGTGCTTCATCCGCGCGTTTTATAAGCAATTCCTTAGAGATATCCTCCTCGCCAGATGGCTTAAACGCTGAAACACCGGCGCTCAAGGTAATATTTAGATCCTTTTCCTCAAATTCAAATCTTGTCTTCGCAAATACCTTACGAATCCTCTCTGCTATACTATGAGCCTCTTCGATAGTCCTGCGCGGCAGTATCGCGACAAACTCTTCTCCGCCGTAACGCGCTACTATGTCGCTACCTCTTAACTCTGAATTAAGTATAGCCGCTGCTTTCTTGAGGACAAAATCCCCTGCCTGATGGCCATAAGTATCATTAAAATGTTTGAAATAATCTATATCCATCATCACCAGACTAAGAGGCTCTTTAGCCTTTTTAGCGCTATTAAGGGCACCCTCCATATGCGTCTGAAAATACTGGTGATTATATAACCAGGTAAGACTGTCTCTTATAGACTGCTCGCGCATACGATCTACCAATTTTGTATTTGTAAGCGCGACTGAACCAAAGTTTGCCAATATTGATAGAAGCCTCATTATTTGTTCATCCGTAAGATTAGTATTTACACTACCTACAGATATTACCGCTAATGTTTTGTTATTGTGCACTATAGGTTGGCAAAAAATTACATTGAGCGTGTCCTCATCCACTATGTGCCTCTTAGCGCAATCCTGATTAAGCGTTTTCCTTGAAACAAAAACACCTTCCTGCGCTGCATAACCTACAAGCCCGGACTCCTCACCGATCTTTATAGTCTCTTCTGCCCTATATCCCGCGGAATCGATACAAAATAACTCATTTAAAGCATGATCGACCTTAAAAATAGCGCACCTATCTGAGCCTAGAAGATCCACAGTCTTACGAAGTATAACCCTTAGCAATTCATCCGTATGCAACACAGAGCTTATCTGTTTTGCTGTATCTGATATAGAGATTATAAAAGACTCAAGACGAAGAAGCTCTTCATTAGACTCTGTCTTGAGCTCCTTAATAGCCTCTCTTTCAATATCAAGTTCCTGCTGCAAGCGCTTAAGGTATTTCTTCAATATACCGTTCTGAGCCTTGTAATCCAGGGTGGATTGCATAAGATAGAAAAGCACTATACTTAAAAGAGCAAATATCCCTACCTGCCAGATCAACCTCGTATCCAGAACAAATCTACCGCCAATATAATTTAACAGGGTATCCTCATTCGTAAGGTATGTCCATGTCAAAAGTATGCAAAGAGACAATATTACAATTATTCTATATGCCCAATTTCCTTCAAACATCAGCCTTTACAACCTCCCTTATCCCGTTTAACTGCTTAAGCAGATCAGAAAGGTCCTTTATCTTAAGCATATTAGGCCCATCTGATAGCGCCTTATCAGGATTTCGATGAGTTTCTACAAATATACCATCCACGCCTGTAGCAACCGCTGCTCTTGAAAGGTAGGAAACAAATTCTCTGTCTCCACCTGAAGATGGCCCTTTGCCTCCGGGCAGTTGCGCACTATGCGTAGCATCGTATATTACAGGGTAACCTAACCGTCTCATTATTGGCAACGAACGCATGTCACTTACCAAATTGTTATAGCCAAAACTGCTGCCACGTTCTGTAATTAATATCTCATAGTTACCCGCTTTTTCTATCTTATCAACAACATGTCTCATATCCCACGGAGCCATAAACTGGCCTTTCTTAACATTTACCGGCTTACCGGTCTCAGCAGCAGCGAGGATAAGATCTGTCTGCCTACACAAAAAGGCCGGTATCTGTATAACATCCAAAACATGCACCGCTTCCTCGATATCTCTACGGCAATGCACATCACTTAAAATAGGTAGACCTAACCTATCTTTTATCTTTTTCAATATACCTAATCCCTTTATAAGACCTGGGCCCCTGAATGAATCGATAGATGTTCTGTTTGCCTTATCATAGCTACTCTTATAGATAAGTGGTATATTAAGGCGTGAAGTAATCTTTGAAAGTTCTTCCGCGTAATACATCGCCTGTCTTTCACTCTCAATAACGCAAGGCCCCGCTATAAGCACAAGTGGCTGCCCATATCCTATCTTGATATTGCCTATCTTTATAATATGTTTTTTCATGATATTTATTTAGTCCCTGTTTTTACAAAGCGTCTCTCTTGCTCTCGCGAGATCTTCAGGGGTATCAACACCGATAGTGTCATACTTTGTCTCAACCATCTTTATCCTGTAACCATTCTCAAGCGCTCTAAGCTGTTCCAGTTTTTCATACTTCTCTAGCGAGGATGGGGGTAAATTAGCAAAGGTAAATAAAAAATCCTTTGTATACGCGTAAATACCGATATGCTTGTGGAACTTATACTTATTATCAGAGGCGACACAACCGGCTTGCTCATTTAATATGTACTCGCTATCTCTTATAAAGGGTATGGGACTGCGTGAAAAATAGAGAGCGAAGTCATTCTTATCTACTACTACCTTTACTAAATTTGGATTGTTTATATCCTCAATATTCTCTATCTCTTTCATAAGGCTCGCCATGACTATATCCTGATCATTACGTAATGTATCGACTAAACTGTCTACCATCGAATGATCAAGCAACGGCTCATCCGCTTGTATGTTTACTACAATATCCACATCCAGAGGGTTGACGATCTCACGCAAGCGGTCTGTTCCTGAAGGATGCGATTTTGATGTAAATAAAGCCTTACCGCCAAAGGCCTCTACCGCTTTGATTATACGGTCATCATCCGCAGCTATAATAAGGTCATCTAGGCTATGTGCCTTCTTAGCGCGCTCCCACACATGCTGGATCATCGGTTTATTGCCTATATTGGCTAGCACCTTTCCCTCAAACCTGCTTGCTGCGTATCTTGCGGGTATTATACCTAAGCTAGTCATTTTTTTCTCCTATCTTTAAAAATAGAATCATGTGAATAATAAATGCTCTTTTTATTTGTACTTGGAGCAAAACTTCCTCTGTTATCAACTGAACTCTTAATCTGGTTAAGATGTGTTTTTAACTCATCCACCCCGCAGACACCTATACCGATCTTACCCACTACTACACCTGCCGCGATATTAGCGATATGGGTAGCTTCATTCATCTTAGCACCGGCAACTCTCGCTAAAGTAAATATGCCAATAACGGTATCCCCTGCTCCTGAAACATCATAGACCTCTTGAGCGACTGTAGGTATGCAAACACAATCTTTCTTTCTTTCAAAAAGCGCCATGCCATCTTCTCCAAGAGTTATCAACACAGCTTCAGCCTTAAGTGATTTAAGCAGTTTCTTGCCTGCCCTGTTTAATGAAGACTTATCCTTGATTTTTACCCCGGATGCCTCTTCCGCCTCTTTGCGGTTTGGCTTAATAACTGTTACTCCGGCATAGGATCTGAAATGCTCCTTCTTAGGGTCAACAGTAATAATCTTACTATGCCGCCTTGCCAGAATTATGAGCTCTCTTATCAGCCGCGGGGCTATAAGGCCTTTGCCGTAATCTTCTATTATTATAGCGTCAATATCTTCTATTTTGCTTTTCACATAAGAGAGGATACGGGCTATCGCCCTGCTCTTTAACGGTCCATCTGACTCCTTGTCAATGCGTACAATCTGCTGGTGATGAGCAATTATGCGCGTCTTCTCTATGGTAGGGCGACTCGCGTCAATCAGCATGCCTTCGCTGTTTATACCGTTCTTCGCGAGTTCAGTCACAACCGTTCTTCCGGCCTCGTCATCACCTATAATGCCGCACATATAAGCGTGGGCACCAAGCGCGCATATATTATTAGCGACATTTGACGCGCCTCCGGGCATAAATGACTCTGATTTTGCCCACACAACAGGAACCGGCGCCTCAGGAGATATGCGTGAAACAGTACCCCATATAAATCTATCAAGCATAACATCGCCCACTACAAGTATTTTGGCGTTTTTAAAGCGTGGGATAAGATCGCGTAACTTTTTAAGCTTCTCTGTATGCATATTTTCCTATAATATATTACAGTTAAAGGGGATAGAA
>CAZDLP010000015.1:0-21039 GCA_964506565.1 uncultured Planctomycetia bacterium | reverse complement strand
AGGTTGCTTACAGTAGGTATGCGTGAAGATGATTACATTATTGTTGAGAAAGGCGTGAAAGAAGGCGAAAAGGTGGTTATTGTTGGTGAACTCGGCCTTTCACCCGGGGCGCTTGTGATAGATGTAACTAAAAATAATATAGACAGCAAAGAAGATAAATGAGCTTTTCAGAGATTTTTATAAAAAAGCCTATCATGACAACCCTTGTCATGATAGCGATAATAGCGTTTGGCGTATCCGCGTATTTTAAACTACCAGTAAGTGACCTTCCTACCGTTGATTATCCGGTTATTACTATTAGCGTAGCGTATCCCGGCGCAAGCCCTGAAATGATGGCATCTACGGTCGCTAAGCCTCTTGAAGATGAATGTATGCAGATACAGGGTTTACAGACGATATTATCCGATAATACAGAGAGCCAGTCACAGATTACCCTTAGTTTTGATCTGAGCGTAGATGTTGACCTTGCGGCACCTGATGTTCAGGCAGCTATTCAGCGCGCAACATCAAATCTACCAAGTGATTTACCACAGCCCCCTACATATCAAAAGACTAATCCATCAGACACGCCTATTATCCATATATCAGTAACATCCGATACTCTTACAAAAGGACAGCTATTTGATTACGGCAACACCTCTATTGGCCAGCGTCTTAGCATGATAGAGGGCGTTTCAAAGGTAGATGTCTGGGGGGCAGAGACCGCCGTAAGGATACAGGTCGATCCAAACAGACTGGCATCGCTGGATATAGGCATCGATGAGGTCGCGCAGGCGATACAAGTGGGAACCGTTATTATTCCGGCAGGAAGTTTAAATGGGCCTTTTCATACATTTTCCATTGAACCCCAAGGCCAGCTTTTAGAGGCAGCGGATTATGAAAAGCTTATAATAGCATATCGAAATAATGCGCCGGTATACTTGCGTGACATCGCTAAATGTATAGAAAGTACACAAAACGATGTTATAAGGGTTCTTTCTTTTACTTGTGGCGATGGCTGGAAAGATACTTATGTGCATGTTGCCGTCACAAAAGAGAGCGGCGCCAATACTGTAGCACTCGCGAAATCAGTAAGAGATACACTTCTTGAGTTAGAGGGAGAGCTTCCCGGTTCTGTCAAATTGGATATTTTCTTCGACCAGTCAACATCAATAATAGAATCAGTAAACGATGTAAGAAATACTATTTTTATAGCGCTTATTTTGGTTATAATGGTTATTTTTCTTTTTCTTGGCAGAATTTCAGACACCATTATACCGAGTATTACATTACCTATAACCATTATCGGTACATTCGCGATTATGTTTATCGCGGGGTTTAGCCTTGACAATCTTTCGCTTATGGGGCTTACGCTATCTGTGGGTTTTCTTGTAGATGACGCTATTGTTGTCTTAGAAAATACTGTTAGGCACGTGGAAAGTGGTATGAAACCATTGAAAGCTGCCGTAAAGAGCATGCGAGAGATAACAGGTACTGTTATCTCAACAAGTATCGCCCTTATTATAGTTTTTGTCCCATTAGTATTTATGAGCGGCGTTGTCGGCAAATTCTTCCAGGAGCTCGCGCTGACTGTTATTGCCGCTATAGCGTGCTCAACCGTTATAGCGCTCACATTGACCCCTATGATGTGTGCGCGCATGCTTAAGGTGAAGACAGGACTCGGCAACCAGACCTCGGATAAGACTAAGTTTCAGATGATGACCGATAAATATGAAACATTATTAAGAGATAAATACGCGGTTATGCTTAAATGGGTACTTGCCCATAAGATCGTTTCAGTTATCATGTGGGTAATATGTATCGCAGGTACATTATGGTTTATCCAGCTCTTACCTAAAACTTTTATACCTGAGGGTGATAGCGGTGCTGTTATGGGGCTTATGCAGGCGTCTCTTGGAACTTCTTCAGAGCAGATGAGTAAGTTCCAGGATAAGGTCGATGATGTTCTTGCCGGTAATCAATGTATAGATAAGGTTGTAACAGCTACGGGACTGCAGACAGGCGCGGATCAGTCAACAGGGCTTTTCTACGCGATATTAAAGCCGCTCAATGAAAAGGGGAGGTTGCCGATAGAAAAGGTCATTGGCCAGTTGCGCCCTGAAATGGCTAAGATATCCAATGGTTTTGTATTTATGGAGGCGATCCCCGCGCTTTCTATTAGTACCGGTGGCGAGAGCACGGCTCAGGGTGCTAAATACTCATATGTAATGCGTGGAGATAATAGAGATAGCCTCTACAAAGCAGCGATGGAGCTTGAGCAGAAGATGAGCACTCTGCGCGGCTTTGTAGGTGTGCAAAATAGCGTAAAGCTTGATATGCCGCAATTGAATATAAAGATTTTAAGGGACAGGGCATCAACTCTCGGTATTACAGCCACGGACATAGAATATGGCTTAAGCCTGGCATACGCGCAAGGCAAGGTAACTCTATATAAAAATGATGTTGATCAATATTGGGTTATCGTAGAGCTCGATAAAAAATATCAGCGCGACCCTTTAAACCTTTACTCTATATATATAAGATCAAAGACAACAGGAAAGCTGGTGCCTTTAGATTCTATAGTCGAATGGACAGAAGGCGTTGGCCCACAGAATGTGCCTCATTACAATCAGCTCAATTCCGCGACCCTTTCATTTAATCTTATTGATGGTATCCCGCTCGGCGACGCGACTAAGGAGCTTGAGGAAGCTGCCAGCATGATCCTTCCACCGGGTGCGACAGGTGCTTTTCAGGGTGAGGCACAGGAGTTTCAGGATGCTGTTAGCAGTATGGCCGCATTGCTTATAATAGCTGTCTTTTTGATGTATATCGTACTCGGTATCTTATATGAGAGTTATATACATCCTTTTACTATATTAACTACGCTTCCGGTTGCTGCTTTTGGCGGCTTGTTGACACTTTTATTATTCAGGTCTGAGCTTTCTATGTACGCGTACATAGGAATATTTATGTTGTTAGGTATAGTTTCAAAAAATGGTATTATCATGGTGGATTTCGCGAAACAGAATATGGACGAGGGCGCTAAATCCAGCACAGAAGCTATATATAATGCCTGCCTTGTCCGTTTCAGGCCGATTCTTATGACAGGGGCCTCGACTATTATGGGTGCGATGCCGATCGCTCTCGGTTATGGCGCTGATGGTGCGTCAAGGCGTCCGCTTGGCCTTATAATAGTTGGTGGGCTTTTGTTCGCGCAGGTAGTAACATTATTTGTAACCCCCGGAATATACCTGTATATGGAAAGTTTTCAACAGAAATATCTTGATAGATGGGAATTGTCTCGTTCCACCTCAGCACGAAAAGGTGAAGAAGCGGATGATAGCGACCCCATTGAGTAAACCCCTGCTCTTTAGTTAAAAAACCTCAAATATACCTACATAATCAAAAATAGCAGCAAGAGCGAGGAAATTTTTATTTTTCTTGTCCAATATGCTTAAATCTGATATAATCATTTAATTCTAATAGTATAAGTAAAGAAAGGTGAAAAAGATGAATAAGTATATATTAATTGCAACAATGTTTGTATCAGTTCTATTACCGGTTAGAGCGTCTATGGCTATAACCCCAAAGGAACCTGATGCAATGCCGTTTTATGTTTATACAGAGGACAATTCCAAATATAATCACTTTGTTCCTTCAGGTGGGATGGGTGATCATGGAGCTGTTAAGATTATACAGAATTGCAGGGAGACGCCATATTCAGGCGGGACATGCATAAAGATAGATTATTCAGGTGAGCTTACACAGGGTTCCGGCTGGGTCGGTTTTTACTGGCAGAATCCCGAAAACAATTGGGGTTCAAAGGATGGTGGATTTAATCTTTCTAACGCCAAAAAAGTTACCTTTTACGCGCGTGGTGAAAAAGGTGGTGAGCAGCTGGAGTTTAAGATAGGAGGCATAACAGGGCAATACGCGGATTCTGACATGATAGGCATAGGTCCTGTTGCGCTTACACCGGAGTGGCAAGAGTATACTATAGATCTTGCAGGCACAGAACTTTTTTACATAAGCGGCGGTTTTGTTTTTGCGGCGAGCCGTATGGATAACCCCAATGGTTTTATAGTTTATCTGGATGAGATAAAGTATGATTAATAGGCAAAGGAGTATTTATGCGTAAGTTTTTGATAATTGTGGTAATGCTGCTGATTATCGTAGGCGTTGGTGGCTATCTTTACTATCAGCAATCCTCAAAACCTGTCAAAGCTCAGGTAGTACAAAAAAATGAAGCATTCTATATTACAGGTGATGTTTTATGTATGCGCTCTGGTGACGATGAGTGGTCAGGTCTTGATCGCGATGCCTGTCTGGGTGATGGCGACAGAATAGAGACCTCTAAAAATTCTAGTGTTGAAATAAAATTCGGCAAAGATATGAAGAATATTATATCTGCGCGGGAAGATACCACCGTTAAACTCGATGCGATAGCAGCGACCGGTGATAAGCAGATAACACTGGCAAAGGGTAAGTTTTTAGCTAATCTTGAGGAGCTTGATTCCGGTTCAAAGTTTGAGGTAAGAACACCTACAGCTGTCTGTGGCGTTCTTGGCACAGGGTTTGAAACAGTCGCAAGTCAGGATAGTACTACTGTAAAGGTTTATGATGGCCAGGTACATGTAAAGAGCGCTGGTATGCGAGGGCTGATAAATAGGCCTGTAATTGTCAGGCAAGGCAGCCAGGCTGTTATACCAAAATCCAAGGCTCCTCAACAGCCTGTTCCGCTTGATGAAAAAGATATGGAAAAATGGCATACCTGGAAAGGTGATATTACTGAACACATGTTTCGTACATTCTATGTATATCTGGATGAGTCCAGCCCAGAAAATCACTATTCTCCATCGGGCTGGTTAGGTGATTATGACGCCATAAGAAGAATAACCTGGGATGTGAATCCGCATTCAGGCAAGGATTGCATGCGTTTTCGTTATACAGGCAGAACTCCGCAAGGTGCCGGATGGGCAGGAGTCTACTGGCTAAATCCTGTAAATAACTGGGGTGATGTAAAAGGCGGGTTTAACCTTAAGGGCGCTAAGAAACTTACTTTCTGGGCTCGTGGCGATAAGGGCGGTGAACGCATTGTCCGCTTTGGCATGGGCGGAATAAGCGGCCAGTATCCGGATTCATGCAAAGCGGAGATTGATTCTATAGCACTTACAAAGGAGTGGAAGAAATACTCAATTAGCCTTCTTGGCAAGGACCTGTCGTATATAAGCGGCGGTTTTTACTGGATGACAGATAAAAATTCTAATCCTGACGGCGCGGTCATGTATCTTGATGATATAGTATACGAATAAAGAAAAAGTTCCTAGGAGCTATTAACAATGAAAAGATTATTTTTTGTATGTTTATTGGTTGTTATCGTTTCATCATTTTTTTCAGGTATGAGCTATGCTGGTTCCAGTAAGACGTGGTCCAACATTGGAAAAGGCCTGGCGATCTATGAAGGCGCTAAGGTGCTAACAGGAAGCCAAGGTAATATTTTAGATGACGTGACAGGCGGCCTGCGGCCAAGGAATGACTCTTCCCAACAATCCCAAGGTCCAACATACCAGGATGGTTATGATGCCGGGTACAAGTCAGGCTATGATACAGGCTTTAACGCGGGTTTCCGACGCGGTACTGAACAAAAGTAAAATAAGCGGCCCCTTTTGTAATATGCATGTGACTGGCAATTTTTTTAATTTTTTGCTTGCATTATCATTGAATATATGATATATTTTTTTGTGTTACAAAGATTATATTGCCCACCGAGAAGGGCCTGTTGGTAATAGATTTTCTTATTCCGATGGGTCCTTTTTTAATGAGCCCGCAATTTACGGATATTTAAATACTTTTGTGACATAAATTGTACGGGATAAACAGCTACATACAATTAAAACCCTACTTTAATATGCTTATAAAAAAAGATCCGGATATTATCAATTCTTTTCTTGAAGATTACTCAAATCTTAAAGGTGGCTTCTGTAATGAGGTAATTTTCCCTGAAACCGAAGGTGAGTTAAGTGCGGTGCTCAAAGACTCCTCCATTAAAAAGATTCCTATCACTATCTCAGGTGCGGGAACCGGTGTTGCGGGCGGAAGAATACCTTTTGGCGGAAGGGTAATATCTCTGGCAAAACTAAACAGGATAAAGCATATAAAGCCTCTTGCTGATAATCAAGGCCAAGCTCTTGTAGAGGCGGGGGTCGTTCTGGCTGATTTTATGGATTTGGCTGAAAAAGAAGGTTTTTTTTATCCCCCGGGCCCTACCGAGAAGGCATCGTTTATAGGTGGCAACGTGGCTACATCAGCTTCCGGTGCCAGGAGTTTTAAGCATGGCACAACAAGAGATTTTGTTTTAGGGATAAGGGTTGTTCTATCTGATGGTGAAGTTCTGCAGCTTACAAGAGGACAATACATAGCGAATAGAGGTAAGCTAAAGCTCGTTACGCTTTCAGGCAAGAATCTGGATTTGTTGTTACCTGAATATATAATGCCAAAGGTAAAGAACGCGTCAGGATATTTTATTAAAGATGATGTAGACGCGGTCGATATTTTTATAGGGCAGGAAGGCACGTTGGGCATTATCTCTGAGGTAAGATTGAAGCTTTTAAAAAAACTCGAGGAGATATTGGACTGCTACGCTTTTTTTAATAGCAAAAACGACGCGTTAGATTTTGTTCAAAACGCGAAAGTTGCCACTCTAGATCACTCACATCCGATAAACGCGTTATCATTAGAGTATCTTGATAAGCGCGCGTTGGAACTTTTAAGAAAAAAACATAAAAATATACCCCTTGACGCAAAAGCGGCGGTATATTTTGAACAGGGACATACAAGCCGACAAGAGAGCGGAATTGTTGATAGTTGGGCAGCTCTTATAGTTAAATGCCATGGCTCACTTGATAATACATGGTTTGCTCAAACCCCTTCTGAAAGAGAGAAGCTATACGAAATACGTCATGATCTGCCGGATATGGTAAACGAATACCTTAAAAAGAATAATTTCTCTAAAATAGGTACAGATATCGCGGTTCCTGAAATAAGCTTTAATACTATGCTTGATTACTACGATTCAACCCTGATTGAGGCAGGGCTGGATTATCTTATCTTCGGTCATATAGGGGAATCGCATATGCATGTTAATATATTGCCAAGAGATCAGGCAGAATATAAGATGGCCATAGATGCCTATGAAACGCTTGTAAAAAAGGCTATCGAACTTGGCGGAACACCATCGGCAGAACATGGAATAGGAAAAACAAAGCACAAATATCTTGAGATGCTTTACGAAAAAAAAGGCGTATTAGAAATGGTAAGGTTAAAGAAGCAGCTTGATTCTTCCTTAATTCTTTGTTTAGATAATCTTTTCCCTAAAGAACTTTTAGCATAAGATGCGTTATTGTCTTGAGCTCATCTATGATTTAATATATAATATTTGATTATATCGGTATTACCGGATAAAGGAGAGCGTTATGAATGTTTTGATGACACCTGAAAATCTCGCAAAAGATGTTTCAAAAAAGATCACCCCCTATATGGAGCAGATGCTGAAGATTCATAGCGCATCGATAAGTTCGATATTTATTTATGGAAGCGCCTGCGGTGACGATTACATAAAAGGTGTTTCTGATATAAACAGCGCGATCGTATTTAAGACATTAAGCCTAAGTGAGCTAAAAAGAAGCCTTAATATCGTAAATAAGGGTATTAGGCAAAAAATAGCGGCCCCGCTGTTTCTTACAAAGGAGCATATCCTGACATCAGTAGATACCTTTCCCATTGAGTTTGCCCAGATGAAGGAGAGCCACATTTTACTCTATGGTGAAGATGTCTTTAATGAAATAACGATAGAACCAAAGCATATCCGTTTTATATGTGAACAACAGCTTAAAGGTAAGCTTATAAGAATACGACAGGCGTATCTTGAGATAGGCCTGAGAAAGAAGGGGCTGGAAATATTAATAAAAGAATCCCTGTGGAGCCTCTTTCCGATATTTGCGGGGCTTTTGATGCTTAAAGGCATTAAGCCTGCACAAGATAAGTTAGGTATTATAAAGATGCTATCGGATACATTTAGCGTTGATACAAGCGTATTTAAGGCTATATTGGATGATAGAAGAAACGATGAAAAGATAGGTGGCCAGGATATCGAGGCCTTTCTCTCTCAGTACATTGAACAGATCGAAAAACTTGCTGTAATTGCTGATAAACTTTAAGATTATGATTAAAAAAATATTACCAGTATTCTTTATTGCCGCTTTTTTGCTTTCTTTGCCGTCTGTGCTATATTCACAGGATGTAAATTTTCCAAAATACCGCGGGTATACTAACGATTTTGCGAACATATTGAGTTCAGAGGCAGTCAGCACCATCAATTCTATTTGTAACCAGGTAGAGGAGAAGACCACAGCACAGATAGCGTTAGTTACTATTGACACTACCGCACCTTTAACAATTGAAGAGTATGCTGTCAGGCTTTTTGAAAAATGGGGCATAGGATTAAAGGATAAAGATAATGGCGCGCTTATCCTTATGGCTGTAAACGATAAGAAAGTTAGGATTGAAACTGGTTATGGTCTAGAAGGCGCTCTTCCGGATGCTTTTGCAAGTCAGATAATCTATCAGGTTATGGTACCCGTGTTTAAGCAAGGGGATTTTCAGTCCGGTCTTATACGCGGAACGATTGCGGTTGCTGAATCAATAGCAAAAGAGTATAATGTGGAATTATCCTTGGGCGAAGACATGCCCAGAGGCCTTGTGAAAGACAAGAAGAGCCAGGCAGGCAAAGCGCTATTATATCTTATTCTTTTCATTGTAATGTTCGGCATGCGCTCCGGGCTTTTATTCTTCTGGATACTTGGCCCAACAGGTAGAAGAAGAGGTGGCTACTGGTATGGTTCAGGTTCATCCGGTTCCGGCGGCGGCTTTGGCGGCTTTGGTGGCGGCTTTTCCGGTGGTGGCGGCGCTTCAGGGGGATGGTAAATAATTTAAAAGGAGGGTACAAAATGAAACCGATATGGATAGTCTTGATCGTTATAGGTTTAATTATTCTGTTACTAGGTGGCTGGTTTATAGGTGGTTTAAATCGTGTGGTAATTTTAGATGAGAGTGTTAATGCGGCATGGAGTCAGGTTGAGAACCAGCTCCAGAGGCGTAATGACCTTATCCCGAATCTGGTAAGTACGGTCAAGGGTTACGCGACACATGAAAAAGGTCTTTTTACGGAAGTGGCAAGATTACGTAGCCAGTGGGCAAATGCCGATAACAAGCAATCTAAGATGCAGGCAGCAGAGGGGATGGGAGGCGTATTATCAAGACTACTTCTCGTTACTGAAAATTATCCGCAGCTAAAGGCAAACCAGAATTTTTTAAGTTTACAAGCACAGATTGAAGGTACTGAGAACCGTATAGCCGTAGAACGTAACAGGTATAATCGCGCTGTGCAGGTATATAATAGTTATATACGCACTATAACAGGCAGTATATTCGCCACCTTAAGAGGTGTAAATCATCCTGCGGAGTACTTCGAGGTTGACGCGGCAGCGAAAGCAGTGCCTAAAGTAGAGTTTTAAAAGGGTATGAAAAAAATTAATGTAGCGCATATGCATTGGGGCTTTCCGCCTATTATAGGTGGTGTGGAAACACATCTGACTATACTTATGCCTGAACTCGCGAAAAAGGGGCACTCTGTCTCACTCTTAACCGGATCCGCGGAAGGCTGCTCGGATGAATCAGTGTATAGGCGCGCAAAAATCTTTCGTACCCCTATCATGGATCTTAATTGGCTCGGAAAAAGAGGGCTCGTAGGTATTGAGGATGAGTTTGAAAAGGTTTGTGATGACTTTGTAAATAAAGTTAAGCCGGATATTATTCATGCTCATAATATGAATTATTTTAGCAAGCCTCACGCGATTGTGCTAGATTCGCTCTCAAAGAAAAAAGGTATACCACTTATTCTTACCGCGCATAACGCGTGGGACAAGGCCCTTTTTCTTGATCTTACGGCAAACATCAATTGGAGCCACATAATAGCCGTTAGTCATTATATTAAACTTGAGATAATGGGCATAGGTTTTGATGATAAGAAAGTTACGGTTGTTCATCATGGCATTGATACAAAAAGATTTTATCCACCTAAAAAAGGCAAGATACCCGCTAAGTATGAACAATTAAAAGGCAAAAGAATAGTCTTTCATCCCGCCAGGATGGGGCTTGCAAAGGGATGCGATATCAGCGTTAAGGCGATGAAATACGTAAAAGAGGTCATCCCTGATGCCGTACTTGTCCTTGCCGGCACAAAAAATATAATCGACTGGGATGTAAGCCAGCAGAAGGATATCGCTTATATACTTTATCTAATTGATGTCTTTGGGCTTAAAGATAGCACCTTTATCGATGTCTTTTCACTCGATGAGATGGTTACTTTATACTCAATGGCGGATGTCTGTCTTTATCCATCATCCAATTCCGAGCCTTTTGGCCTTACAATGCTTGAATCATTAGCATCTGCTAAACCTATAATAGTAACTAATTCAGGCGGTATGCCCGAGGTCATAAGAGATGGCATAAATGGTTTTGTAGTAAATGTAAGAGATTACGAGGCTCTCGGTTCAAGGATCGCTCAAATACTTCTTAACGACCGATTAAGGGAGAGGCTTGGTTATACGGGAAAAGAGATCGTGGAAAATGGTTTTACTAAGGAGATAATGACAAAAAACACATTAAAGGTCTATGAAAGGGTGCTTAAATAATGCCAAAAATATTTATACTGGATACAAATGTTCTTATTCATAATTCTGACGCGCTCATCTCATTTGCCGATAACGAAGTGGTTCTGCCTATTGAGGTTATTGAGGAGCTTGATGTATTTAAAAAAGACAATGATGAAAAAGGCCGTAACGCGCGAGAGGTTATCAGGATGCTCGATAACCTCCGCAGAAAAGGCAAGCTTGGTAATGGTGTAAAAACAGAAGGCGGCGGAAAGATAAGGATTATCACTAATATTGATCTGTCTGAGGCGAGCGAGCTTGGACTCTCAACAAAAATAGCTGACAACAGAATACTTATGACCGCCTATATCTTGCAGAAAAAACAATCGAGAGTAATTTTTGTGTCAAAGGATATTAATGCTAGAGTCAAGGCTGATGCCATAGGCTTAAGGGCTATGGATTTTGAAAAAGGGAAGGTAAATTTTGATAAGCTATATACAGGATGGAAAAAGACTATCCTTCCAAAGGAGATGATTGACGGTTTTTACGCGAAGAAGATGCTTAAGGTTGAGAATGAAACTGCTTACGAACCTAATGAATTCGCCCTGCTGACTGATAAGGCAGATAAAAAACATACAGCCCTAGCGCGTTATAGCGCTGATAAAAAGAAGCTTGTGCAGATGAAATACGGCGGCAAGGAGATCTGGGGGGTAAGGCCACGCAATAAAGAACAGGTAATGGCACAGGAGCTTCTATGCGATGATAATATACGTTTAGTTACGCTTGTAGGACAGGCAGGAACAGGAAAGACACTCCTTGCTTTAGCGGCGGGTTTACAAAAGGTCTTACAGGACGTGTCATATGACAAGCTTCTTATATCGCGGCCCATAATGCCTTTAGGCAGAGATATCGGTTATCTCCCGGGAACAAAAGAGGAGAAGTTGGAAAACTGGATGGAACCTATATTCGATAATCTTGATTATATTCTTACCATGAACAAGCAGAAACAGCGCGCAAAGTTTAAGACAGCGAAGGATCTTTTAGATACAGGACTTTTACAGTTAGAAGCCCTCACATACATGCGCGGAAGAAGCATACCAAAGCAGTTTATTATTATTGATGAGGCTCAAAATCTGACTCCTCATGAGATAAAGACGGTTATAACAAGGACAGGAAGTTACGCGAAGATGGTTCTTACGGGAGACCCCTACCAGATAGATAACCCATATCTCGATTCCGCGAGTAACGGACTTACCTACTGCGTTGAAAAGATGAAGCACCAGCCCATGTTTGGGCATATGACATTAGTAAGCAGTGAAAGAAGCGCATTGGCATCGATCGCCGCTGAGGTTCTGTAATAGGTACTTTATGCGCAGGCTGTATATTTACAATATTTGAACTCAAATAATAACGGAGAAGACATGAGACTAGATACAAAGTACTTGAATGGGTTTATTTTGAAGAAAGAGCTTGACCCTATAAGGGAAGAGATAAAAGAAGCGCATGATATACTTGAAAAAGGTACGGGTCCGGGAAGTTCTTTTTTAGGATGGTTGCATCTTCCTTCAACTACTTCAAAGGGTTACCTTAAAGAGATAAAAAATATCGCTAAAGACGTAAGGGGTAGTTGCGATGTATTTATTGTCGTAGGCATAGGAGGTTCGTATCTTGGCTCAAGAGCAGCGATGGAATTTTTCGGGGCTAATAACCGTGATGGTTCTACGCCTGAGGTGCTCTTCGCGGGTAATAGTATAGACCCTGATTATTTATCTAACCTGATCTCTAATATCAAAGATAAAGAGATATGCATAAATGTCATATCCAAATCAGGCACTACCATTGAGCCCGCGTCAGCGTTTCGGATACTAAAGAGCCTTATGAAAAAGCGCTATACTGATTCTGAAATTAAAAAACACATAATATGTACCACAACCAAAGGAAAAGGCGCGTTGTATACGATGGCGAAGAAAAATGGCTATAAGTCTCTTTATATACCGGAGGATGTCGGTGGCCGATTTTCGGTCTTAACAGCGGTCGGCCTTCTGCCTATGGCTGTTGCCGGGATAGATATTGATGAGGTAATCAGAGGTGCCGCGGACATTGAAAAAAAATCATCCGTAACAGACATAGATAAGAACATTTCTTATCAATACGCCGCATTGCGTAATCTTTTATACAGAAATGGTAAAAAGATCGAGATAGGCTGCAGCTTTCATGTTTCACTTTTGTCGATGCTAGAATGGTGGAAACAGCTTTTCGCGGAATCAGAAGGAAAAGAAGGCAAGGGGCTTTTTCCGCAGGCAGCGATATTTTCCACAGATCTTCACGCCAATGGACAGCTTATTCAGCAGGGCGAGAGAAATCTCTTTGAGACCTTTATCAGGATTAAGAAAAAAAGCGCTGATTTGAAATTGCCCCGCGAGGACGAAGATATAGACAAGCTTAACTATATAGCCGGCAAAGGCTTAAGTTTTATAAATAAGATGGCATATGAAGGTACGGCCCAGGCCCATGCGGATGGTGGTGTGCCTAATATGGCTTTAATTGTCGACGAACGCTCCGCATTTTGCCTGGGGCAGCTTTTTTATTTTTTTCAGCGTGCTGTAGGGGTATCGGGCTATTTATTAAGGGTTAACCCTTTTGATCAGCCTGGCGTGCAGGCGTATAAAGAGAACATGTTCCGTTTACTTGGTAGGCCATAAATCGGCTATCGGTTTTAGGTTTACGGTTATCGTGACAAACCGGGTACCGAGAACCGAATGTTAAAGATAGCTTAAGTATCCGATATCTATGATAATAAAATCACTCAAATCCTTTCTATTTCTTGTCTTCCTGCTTGTGCTTTCCGGCTGTGCTACAACCTACAATCCAGCTACAGGCAGAAACGAGGTAATCTTTATAAATTCCGCCTCTGAAACAGTAATAGGTAAAGGTGCGGCTGCGCAAATAGCTGAAAAATATAAGCTCATTGAAAAAGGTGATGATCTAGACAGGCTAAATAATATCGGCGATAGAGTAGCCTCAGTCTCAGATCGTGATGACATAGAGTATAGGTTTTATTTAATTGATGATAAGGAGCTCAATGCTTTTACTGTGCCGGGAGGGCATGTCTATATATTTAAGGGTTTATATGACAAGCTTGACGATGATGAGCTTGCCGCTGTAATGGCGCATGAGATAGGCCATGTCGCTGCGCGACACATTGTAAAGAAGATGCAGGCAGGCCTCGGGTATCAGCTTTTATCGACCATAGCCTTAATAGCGTATACAAGTAACGCGGATGAAGATAAGAGAAAGCAGGCAGGTTATGCCGCATATGCCGGGGCAACCGCTTTTAATCTCGTTTCTCTAGGTTACAGCAGGAAAGATGAGTTTCAGGCAGATGAACTTTCTGTAAAATATACGGACAAAGCGGGCTTTGACCCCCAGGGCATGATAGGTGCGCTTAAAAAGTTGGATGACCAGAACAAAAAAGGCGTTTCAGTGCCTTACATCTTAAGATCTCACCCCTATATTGACCAGCGCATAGCGCACATAGAAGAGCTAATAGACGATACTAAGTAATTTAGATGGTTTTGAATATATTTATTAACAAAAAAGACATTAATCCTTGCATTGACCCAGCCTAACTGCTATAATTTTTAATATGAAATTTAAAGCTGCTATATTTGACCTAGACGGAGTAATTGTTGATACTGTTCCATTGCATTTTAACGCTTGGAAGAGGATGTTCAATGATTACGGTAAGAAATTCGATTATAATGATTATAAGCAAAAGGTTGATGGTATACCACGTACTGACGGTTGCCGCGCCATACTAACGGATTTTTCTGATGAAGAGATTTCAGAGGCCAGTGAAAAAAAACAAGGCTATTATATAGAGACTCTGGAAAAAGACGGTGTCAAGGTGTACGATACAACGGTATCGCTTATTAAGGATATTATCACCGCGGGTATTCATACAGCGGTTGTATCATCGAGTAAAAACCTACATATGATACTGGAAAAAGTTGGGCTTACAGATAAGTTTGAGGTAAGGCTTAGTGGTAGCGATGTTACTAAAGGTAAGCCTGACCCCCAGATATTCCTTATGGCCGCGGAGAGATTAAATGTTGCCCCCGAGGAGTCTGTTGTCTTTGAGGACGCGACTTTAGGCGTAGAAGGAGCTAAGCGCGCCCATATGTGTTGTGTCGGAATTGACAGAAGCAACAGGCCTGATCTATTTAAAAAAGCCGATATAGTTGTAAACGACCTAGGCGAGATAGACCTTCCGCGCCTGCAATCCTTATTCCCTTAAATAATATATGAAAACTTTTTTTAAAGACATACTTTCAGCAGAAGAATGGCTTATACATGAAAGGGGCTTTGATGCCTCTAAGATGCAGCAGTATGAAAGCCTTTTTACTCTTGGAAACGGTTATATGGGTTCTAGGGGGATACTAGAAGAGATTCCCTATGATTCCGCGCCGGGTACATATATCGCCGGGGTCTTTGATAAGTCTATTTCACAAGTATCAGAGATTGTAAACGTGCCGAATCCCATTGATCTGCGTGTAATTGCTGAAGGTGAGAAGATAGATATTAAGGGTATGTATCTGCATCATCACAACCGGATACTTGATATGAAAAACGGCTTGTTGTTTCGCCATACAATATTAGCCAACAGCAGAAAAGAGAGATTTGACTACAAGTCTCTTCGTTTTGTATCAAGCGATCATCGACAGCTTGGCGCTATGAGAATCTGGATAACCCCGCTTGACGCAAAGACAATATTGACTGTTCAGGATAATATAAATACATCTGTTCGCAATAAAGGAGTTCTTACAGAAGGCAGAAAAAAACATTTTCAGGTTAGCGAAGTCAGGAGCGAAAAATCGATAAACTACCTTTGCGCAAAGACGCAGGATACATCCATACTGCTTGCCTGCGCGACTCATCTTAGCGTTGCGTATGGCGAAAGAGAATATTCCGCACCGGATCAATCATTTGATATACGTCTTAAAAAGGGCGAGACCTTGACCCTAACAAAGACTTTTTACGGGCGGACTTCTCGTCACCTTAGTTACAGACTTTTAAGAGACAAGACTACAAAATCTATTAAAAAATATGCCAGGCTTGGTTTTGACAGGTTGCTTAAGAGACAGGCCAAGATATTCTCAGGGTTGTGGCAATCTTCCGATATAAAGATATCCGGTGATACCGTTGCGCAGAAGACGCTGAGATTCAATATTTATCATATGCTTATAGCTGGAAGCACCTATGACAGCGATATCAGCATAGGTGCCAGGGCATTGACCGGCGAGGGATATAGAGGACATGTTTTTTGGGATACTGAGATATTCTTGATGCCGTTTTATACCTATATGTATCCGGATATTGCCAGGAACTTTTTAATATACAGGTACAACAGGCTCGATGCTGCTAGAAAGATCGCGAAAGCAAAAAAATTTAAAGGCGTACTTTTCCCATGGGAAAGCGCGGATACGGGTGAGGATGAGACCCCGCATTGGCACAAGGATCTTGACGGAACCATTATTGAGATTAGAACTCAGGATTACGAGCATCACATAGTCGCTGATGTGGCTTTTGGGCTGTGGCAGTATTACACAGTAACCGGTGATAACAAATTTATGAGCCGATACGGAGCTGAGATGCTATTTGAAACAGCTCGTTTCTGGGCATCAAGGGTAACGAAGAATAAGAAAAAAGATAGGTTTGAGATACATGGTGTGATGGGACCTGATGAATTTCATCCAAATGTTAATAATAACGCTTATACGAATGGCATGGCGCAATTTAATCTAAAGATCGCGGCGGAGTTCTATTCTCATTTTGCTAAGAAATACCCCGTTAGGTTTAAGGCGGTATCGGCTAAGATCGGCTTAAAGCCAAGCGAGCGCGAAAAATGGGCAGGAATCGCTTTGAAGCTATATATTCCTCTTAACAGTGAGAATAATGTTATTGAGGAGTTTGATGGATATTTTAGGAAAAAGGATATACCGATAAGAACATACGATAAGTATTTAATGCCCGAGTTTCCGCCGAATGTTCCTCTTTCAAAGGTCGTGCAGACCCAGCTTGTCAAGCAGCTTGATTCCTGCATGTTGCTTTATCTTATTCCCGATAAATTTGATAGCAAGACATTTGATGCTACATATGATTATTATGAAAAGAGGACAGTGCATAAATCTTCTTTAAGCCCTTCTATAAATGCGATTATAAGTCTAAGAGCAGGTGATCCGGAAAAGGCTTATCAATATTTTCTTTATTCTCTTGGCGCGGATCTCAAGATGAACCAGTCCAATGTCGCTGAAGGTGTACACGCCGCGTCATTAGGTGGTTCATGGCAGGCTGTTGTTAATGGTTTTGGCGGAGTTAGGATCAAGGATGGATATTTAAGTTTTCAACCTCAGTTGTCTGGGTACTGGCACAATCTTGAGTTCTGTTTGAATTGGCACGGAGAACAGCTTTGCGTAAAGATGGATCATAAAAAAATATCAATAGGGATTAAAAGCAAAAAAAAGAACAGGCCTGTTAAAATAAAGGTTTTTGACAGCATGTATACGGTAGTTCCGGGTAAGGATATAGTAGTTTTTAAGAGGCTAAAATAGAGGTGTCGATGCTTAGAGCCGTTACGTCAGCCCAGATGAAAAAGATAGATAAGTTCACCATAGAGCATGGAGGTGTTCCATCTGTAATACTTATGGAAAGGGCGGGCAGAGAAGTAGCTAAAGAGGTGTTAAGCCTGGCAAGAGCCCTTAAAAATAAAAAAAAACAGGTATCGGTTGCGATCTTCTGCGGCAAAGGCAATAACGGCGGTGACGGGCTTGTCTGCGCACGGTATCTATTAAGCAAGGGGATAGACTTAAAAATTTATTTATCTTGCTCTTCTGACCAGTTAACAGGTGGGCCTTTTTTTAATGCTCAAGCGCTTAAAAATCAGGGCGTTGCAATCAACGAGGTTAAGACCATACACAGCCTTAGGCGCCTGAAAAAAATATTTGACGCGAATATCATTGTTGACAGCATATTCGGTATAGGGTTTCAGGGTACGCCTAACAATTTTTATGAAGAGATGATAGAATTTTTAAATAGTTGGAAAGCGCACATTATCTCCGTTGACGTTCCTTCAGGTCTTGACGCTACAACAGGTATAGCCAGGGCGGCGGCAATAATAGCGGATAAGACCGTTACATTTGGGTTTACAAAAAAAGGTTTTAATAAAAATGACGGTCCTGTATATTGCGGTAAGGTCAATGTTGTAGATATAGGTTTAAAAGCCCGCGTAAAATAAAAAAAGCTTAACTAGTATTTTTAGATTCACGATTTTTAGTTTTTAGGTATTTAAAAAATTAAGTAATCATAAGGAGGTTTTTATGGATGCGATTAAGGTTACTCAACCCAGTGAAGAAGAACTTATCGAGTTGAACATAAGTTCATGGAACCCCTGGGAATGCGAAGAGTCTGCGTTTGATTGGCAGTATGATCAGGAGGAATGGTGCTACCTCTTTGATGGCAAGGCTACCATAGAGCCGAAGACAGGTGAGAAGGTAGAGATAAAAAAAGGTGATCTGGTAAAATTCTCAAAAGGCTTAAGGTGCAAATGGAACGTAAGCGATAAGGTCCGCAAGGTATATATTTTTCTGTAAAACGGGAATAATTTCTCCTTATATGTGTTATAGATGTAAGGAGGGTATGATATGAGATACGAGTGCCAGATTTGCAAAAAGATAGTTCAGGAAAAGCCACCCGAATGGTGCCCTGACTGTGGCGGCCACAGAATTATATTTAAGCGGATTATTTCAAATAGAAGAGCATTTGATATCGCTTCATAAATATTTAAGACATTTAACCGATATCACACGTTAGCCTTAAAAGCCTGTTTTAAAAAACAGGCTTTTTTTGCACTCACATAAGGAGGCGTCATGGCAACAGTTATGTTGTATATAGCATTAGGGTTATTAGCAGGTATATGCAGTGGTTTTTTTGGAATAGGTGGCGCTATAATAATCATACCGGCGCTCGTTCTATTAAGCGGTTTTACTCAACACCAGGCACAGGGCACAACACTTGCCCTTATGGTATTACCGATAGGGCTTCTGGCCGCTATGAGATATTACCAAGACGGCAATGTCAATGTAAAGGTTGCCTTGTTGATATGTTCTGGTTTTTTTGTGGGTGGGTTCCTGGGGGCACAATTCGCCGGTTCCGTGTCTGAGCCTTTACTTAAAAAGATATTTGCTGGCTTACTTATGCTCATAAGCCTTAAGATGTTTTTTTAAAATTCTATTTGAATAGATTAATATTTTATGCAATAATGCTTACTTGGAGGTAAGAAAAAATGAAAAGCAAAGACGCACGTAGAAAAACTATTATAAAAAAAATAGAGCACGAGATGAAGAAGGATAAAGCGAATCCGCAGAGAGTATCCAATTGGCTTAAGGTTATGGAATCCAAGAGAAAGGTCTTTACCCTTGAAGACGAGATAGACAAGATTACAAGGGCCCTTAAATCCAAGAAGTAGATTATCTTCCCGCATCATGCTAAATAGTAGCCCGCCTTTTAAAAATGAGCATATTCATAATTCGATAGGGTTTTTCACAAATAATATGAACAGGATAAAAAAAGAAAAAACAATCCTTTTAATCAAGAGGCTTAAAAAGGCTTATCCCGATAAGGTATTGGTATCACTATCGCATAAGACCGCATTTCAACTTCTTGTAGCCACTATACTTTCTGCTCAATGTACGGATGTGGTAGCAAACAGGGTAACAGCCTACCTGTTTAAGAAATATAAAAATGCTAAAGGTTTTGCCTCTGCTAATCTTTTAGTGCTTGAAAAAGAAGTATATGCAACCGGTTTCTACAAAACAAAGGCTAAGCATATAATAGCAGCGTCAAAGAAAATAGTTAGTTGTTTTAATGGCAGGGTTCCGGATTCAATGGAAAAGCTTATCACGCTCGATGGCGTAGGACGCAAGACAGCCAATATCATACTGTCTGTAGCGTTTAAGAAGAGAGAAGGTATAGCGGTCGATACGCATGTTAAGAGGCTTTCCAATCGTTTCGGCTTAACAGAAAGTAGTGACCCCATAGTGATTGAGCAAGATCTTTTAAAGATCATACCTTTTCGTTATTGGCTGGAATTTAATCATATCCTGGTAACCCACGGCAGGAGGATATGCAGGGCAAGGAAACCACTGTGTGGTAGCTGCGTTATCAACGGATTCTGTCCGTCAAGGCAAGGGTAGCCATGTTGCATAAAGCTGAATTTTATAAAAGCATAGGGCATAAATCAGTTAAATGTTTTTTGTGTGGCCATAATTGCGTAATCTCTTTAGGTCAATTTGGCTTTTGTAACCTTCGTAAAAATATAGATGGCCATTTGCAGACATATACGTACGCAGAGGTGATAGCCTCTAATGTGGACCCTATCGAAAAAAAACCCTTATATCATTTTTTACCCGGGAGCAACGCTTTTTCTATCGCAACGCCCGGTTGCAACTTTAGATGTGATTTTTGTCAGAACTGGCAAATATCTCAGGTAGATACCCTTAAAGACACCCCTATAAAAAGCGTTACTCCTGATAAGATTGTAAATCAGGCCCTTGATGCCGGATGTCAATCGATAGCATATACATATACAGAGCCTACAATCTTTTTTGAATATGCTTATGATACAGCACGTATAGCTAAAGAGAATGGCCTATATAATCTATTTGTCACAAATGGTTATATGAGTCGCGAAGCGATCGATAAGATATATCCGTATCTTGATGGCGCGAATATTGATCTCAAGTCGTTTAGTGATGATTTCTATAAAAAGAGATGCAAGGCGAGGCTTGAACCTGTTCTTGACGCGATTAGATATATGAAGAAGTTGGGTATATGGGTTGAGGTGACTACCCTGGTTATACCGGGGCTCAATGATTCTGATCAAGAGCTAAGAAAAATAGCGGATTTTATAGCAACTGTGGGATGTGAGATACCATGGCACATAAGTAGATTTCATCCTGATTATATGCATACAGATAGCAAGCCCACCCCAATAGAGACGCTTCATAGAGCAGCCAATATCGGCAGGGATGCAGGCCTCTGCTATATCTATGTTGGCAACATTTCTCAGGAGTCGCCTACATTATGCTGTCAATGCGGCCATTTACTTATTAAACGAGAATACCCAGCTGTTAAGATGAGCGGTCTAAATGGTAAGAAATGCGAAAAGTGCGACACACCCCTTGATGGAGTATTCTAATTCTCTGCGGCTTAATATTCAGGTTTACAAGAATCTTACAAGAATGCGCAATGTTTAAAATGTAAAGTTGGTGCTATGCTTGACGATAGGTGCTGT
>CAZDLP010000014.1:0-22219 GCA_964506565.1 uncultured Planctomycetia bacterium | reverse complement strand
TAGAGAGGTTTTTCTTTTGCTCACCATTTGTTATTAGGGACAGCTACTAATTATAATGCCAACAAGAACCGTTCTTGTCTTAGTGTGTTCCAAACTACGGCTCTTGCGGTTAGTCTCCACAGAAACATTCGCAAACCCCAGCGTGGTTTGCTCACTCCACTTTGTTGCTCATTAATACAATCTAAAATGCAGTGGAAAAACCATGCCATTCGCAACAAAAAGGTTCTGTTTCGACTACCACAAAGCCGTAGTTTGAATAAGATCAATAATTACTTAAGACAAGGTTTCGTTGCAATTGAAGCAGGTTATTAGGAACAGCTACGAATTAAAATGTCATCAAGAACCGTTCTTGCCCTAATCGCCCAAAACGGATAAAAATATCTCTTATGCCCCTGCCTTTAGCAGCGCATTGGATTTTTTTGCCTTGGGAATAAATGGACGGCAAAAATACCTATTTTACTTGTATTTTAAAATTCTTATGGTATAATTTTTACATTATGGATGAAAATATAGATATAGGAAAACAGACAGATTTTTTGATAGGTCTTCAAGAGATCGATACGCAGATATATAAGATGGAATCTGAAAAGGAGCTTAAGCCGCAGGAGATAAGCGATCTTAATGATTCACTTCAGCAGAAGCAATCCGGCATGAAAGATGCCGATGATAATCTTAAGGCCATTCAGCTCAAGCATAAAGAAAAAGAGATGTTACTGGGTACTAAGGAAGAAGAAGTTAAGAAGCTACAAGGCCAACTTAACCTCATAAAGACCAACAAAGAATACACTACTATGGTTGGCGAGATAGAGAGCCATAAAGCGGATAACTCACTTTTGGAAGAAGAGATTATTGGGTTGATGGATAGCATAGATGAGGCAAAGGCCCGTATTGAGATAGAGAAACAAAAATTTGCTGAAGAATCGAAGAATATTGATGCGCGGATTAAAGAGATTGAGGCAAAGGTAAGAGATATAGATGCAGCTGTTATAGAACTTAAAAAGAAGAGAGAAGGGCTTATTCCGCTTATAGACAAAAAAATCTTGAACGAATATGAACGAATTCTTATCGGAAAAGACGGACAGGCCATGGCAGAGGTTATCAATGATAATTGCGGCGGTTGCTATATGCAGCTTCCCCCGCAAGTTATAAATGAGATTAACATGAAGGAAAAGGTTATACATTGTGAAAACTGCCAGCGTATACTCTATATTAAAGATGAAAAAGCCTGATTACAGCATTCTAAGCATACATATAGATGGCGCGGCACGCGGTAATCCCGGCCCAGCCGGCATAGGCATAGTTATTACTGACGCGAATGGAATTGTCGTTAAAAATGTAGACAAATTTATAGGGCATGCTACCAATAATGTAGCTGAATATACAGCCCTCATAACGGGCATGGAAAAGGCCCGCAGCTTAGGTGGCAAAGAACTTATAATCAATACTGACAGCGAGCTCGTCGCTAAGCAGCTAGGGGGCGAGTATAAGGTAAAGAATGCTGTCCTCAAAGATTTTTACAATAAGGCTGTACAGCTTTTAGATGGCTTTGAACAGGTAAAGGTAAATAGTATACCCAGAGAAGATAATAGGGCTGCTGATAAGCTTGCTAATAAAGCTATTGATAATGCTGATAGAAAAAAAAATGGCAAGTCATTTATATTGAAATCCAGATAGAGTTTTAGAGTCTATTCATAATAAGTGCATGATTTTTATTTTCGTATTAATTTTAGCCTGTTTGAGAAATTACGGCTAAACAGTTCTTTGAAGCAGGCGCTTGATGGCTGCCCTTATGTTTAACTTTGCACCGCAAAGCTATGGGGGAGGAAAGTCCGGGCTCCACAGGATAAGCGTAGCGGGTAACGCCCGTCCATGAATTTGGAATAATTCATGAGGATTGTCTCGCGCGATAATCTTATCGCTTGAGGCCATTTTCTTGTAGTAAAACGGGAAAATGAGAGCCACAGAGACGAGTATCGATAAATGATTCTGCCATGGGAGTATATGGGCCTAGCGGCTCGATCTCTCTTATATTACAGATGCATTTAATCGTGATGTGAAACGCGGCAATCTCTACGTGGTGCAAGACCAAATAGGCTCCGCCATAGGAATGGTCCGTTCCTCAGTAAGCGGAGCGGGTTAGGTCGCTACTTTCCTTTAAGTAAGGAAGACGACCCTGTCAGTAATGGCAGGGCTAGATAGATGGCCATCTGGTGAGTGAGTGAAGATAGCTAGGCTTTTAGCTTAGAAATTATTCGCATATATAATTTACATCGCACTCTGTGCTCTGTAAATTATATACTCATTAACAGAACTCGGCTTATAAGCGTCTGCTTCTATATTTGTTTAGGTTACATAAGAGGATATACAAATGGCACAGTTGCGTCAATTGCTTGAATTGATGAATAGCATGAAGGCATCAGACCTGATATTCACCGCTGGTGCCCCCCCGATGCTGCGTCTAAGCGGCGAGATAAAATCAATAAAATATCAGACCCCCCTAAAGAGTGAAGAGATAGAAAGCCTGCTCTATTCTGTATTAACAGAAGAGCAGATTAAGAGATTTAATAATGATAAAGAACTTGATGCCTCCTTTGGCGTTGAAGGGATAAGCCGTTTTAGGTTGAATGCCTACTATCAACGAGGTTCAGTAGGGGTTGCCATAAGGCTTATTCCATTTAATATCCCTACTCTTAAGGATTTAGGCCTTCCGGCTATAGTGCGAGATTTCGCGGACAGGCCAAATGGGCTCATACTTATAACAGGGCCTACCGGTAGCGGAAAATCAACTACTCTCTCAAGCATGATAGAACATATTAACGAACAGCGTCAATGCCATATTATTACTATCGAGGATCCTATAGAGTTTGTACACGCACATAAGAAATCTATTGTGGACCAGCGTGAAGTAGGAAGTGATACTATATCATTCTATGAAGCGTTAAGGCATGTTCTAAGGGAGACCCCTGACGTTATTATGATAGGTGAGATGAGAGACCTTGATACTATAAAGGCGGCGCTGACATTAGCGGAGACAGGCCACCTTATACTCGCTACATTACATACTCATAGTGCGTCACATGCTATAAATCGTGTAATAGATGTCTTTCCTGCGCAACAGCAACAGCAGGTCAGGATGCAGCTAAGTGCCGTGCTCTTAGGTGTAGTAGTACAGGAGCTTATTCCTATGAAAAATAAAGATGCGCTTGTGCTCGCGACAGAGATTATGAGCGTAAATAACGCTATAAGGCACCTTGTCAGGGAAAACAATGTGCACCAGATCTATACAGCCATACAGACAGGTTCCGCGGATAATATGATTACATTAAATGGTTCATTGGCAAGCCTTGTCTATGAAAATATCATTGATGAAGAAGTAGCTTTGCAACGATCTAATGACCCAAAGGAACTTGAGAATCTATTGATACAAAAGAGGTTATAGGTTCATCAATGAGTACAAGTAAGTTATTTATCAGCTTATCCATATTATCCTCAGTTTTTATCGCAAATTACGCTTACCCTGAATACAATCTCGCTACAGGTCAAGAGGAGAACCTTTTTATTTCCAAGGAAAAGGAGATAAATATGGGTCGCTCTATAGCTGAACAGGTAGAGGAGAAGTTTGATCTTGATGAGAACTATCTTAATCAGGAAAAGGTAGCGGAGTTTGGCAAGAGGATAGCGGATGTATGTGACAGAAAAGAGCTTATATTTACATTCAAGGTTATTGATAAGGACGATGTTGAGAACGCCTTTGCTCTTCCGGGCGGATATATCTATATATTTAAGGCGCTACTTGAAAAACTCGATGATGATGAACTGGCTGCTATCCTGGCACACGAGGTGGGGCATGTTTGCGCAAGGCATAGTATAAAGAGACTCCAGAGCGGCCTTGGCTATCAGATCATGCAGATACTTGTTATAAGAGGTGCGAAGGATTCTTACACGCGCCGTAAGGCGGGCGAGGCTTTTGGCCAGCTTATGCTCGCAAACAGCAGGGAGCATGAGTTTGAAGCGGATGCCCTGGCAGTAAAATATCTTAAGAAGGCAAACTATGACCCTGAAGGCATGCTTAACGCGCTCGATAAATTGCTGCAGTGGCAGATGGAGGGAAAGACAGGACCAAAACGTTATTGGTTTACTCACCCTTATCTTTCTGCCAGAAAGGCTCAGGTAAGCAAAGAGATAACAGGGCAGATAACCTTTGAAGATTATATGAATACAAGTGAGGAAGATAGTTATATAATACCATATTGATACTGGAAGGTTTTATGGTCGATAAAATATTGAAGTTTCGTTTGCGATATTCTATAAATAAGCTTCTCTTATTTATTTTTATAATCCAATGTACTGTTTTACCATCCGGTTGCTTGCAACAGAACCGGAGCGAGAATTTATTTAGAGTTACCTATGTTTATGATGGCGATACAGTAAAGCTCGCAAACGGGGAGAAGGTAAGGTACTTAGGAATAGATACGCCTGAGATGAATTATAATAAACCTCCTGCGCAATATCTTGCAGAGGAGGCCAAGGCCTTTAATCGGAAACTGGTTGATGGAAAAATAGTACGTCTTGAATTTGACGCGCAAAGAAGAGACAAATACCATAGACTACTAGCGCATGTATACGTGGACGGTTTATTCATAAATAAGAAGATGATTGAAGAAGGCTACGCTAAGATACTTATTATCCCACCTAATGAAAAATACGCAGATGAATTTCTAAAACTCCAACGTAAGGCCAGGCAGGAAGGCAGAGGTGTCTGGGCTAAGTAAGAGTGTAGACCCTGTTTCCAAACCAAAGGGGACAGTGGGTGTAGTGCAACCCACTGTCCCCTTTGGTTTGGAAACAGGGTCAATCTTATTTTGAAGGCCCCCCAGCGCTACTAAAATAATTTTTTTTGGAGCATTTAAGGGCCTTTTTATTTTTTCTTTTTGAATATTTCTCTATCGGTATTTCCCACATGTAGTAGTTCTAATATATTATAACCCCACTATTTGGTATATCTTAGCTTATTATCAAAAACTTTTTAAACACATGTTAAAAAATAAAAAATAACCACTTGACAATAGTGGAATTATGATGTATATTTATACCAAAGTGGTTGAAAGTAGAGTAAAGTGGAGTAAGCAATTCCTTCTCGGTGGGCGTTAAGGAATTGGGAGAAGCAAGTTTTTAGTATAATGCAAGTCAAAGCCCTTCTCGGTGGGGAGATAGGCTAAGAGATGTTTTACGGAGAGTTCGCACATAGTTTAGACCGCAAAGGACGGCTTATTATTCCTTCCAAATTTCGTGAGGCCTTAAAAGACGCTTACGCGGAAAAGCTTTATATTACTCGTGGCCTCGATAAATGCCTTTTTGTTTTTACTGAAGAAGAGTGGAAAATCCAGGAATCTAAGTTTCGATCCATACCTTTTACTAAATCCGAACATCGCAAATTTAACCGCTTGTTTTTCTCAGGTGCGCAGGACGTATTTGCTGACAAGCAGGGCAGGATTCTTCTGTCGTCATATCTTAAGAATTACGCGGATATAAAAAAAGAAGTAGTCTTCATAGGTGTGTCAAATAGAATTGAGATTTGGGCAAAAGAGTTGTGGAAAGAATTCTATGACACATCAAAAGAATCGTATGAAGAGATTGCGGAGAACCTTATTAGTGAATAAGGAGAGGAGGCAAGATATGTTATTAGCTGCTGACGCAACAACAAGAAAGAAGAAGCTCCTCGAAGAGAGTTATGCCTTGATAGAGCGGCTTAAAAAGCTGCGTGCCATCAATGGTAATTCCCGGTTGGTAGGTATAAATCCTAGGCTCGAGAGGGCTCTTAGCAACCACAGATAAACATTACTCAAAGAGGGGTTTCTGGGTGCATAAAAGTGTATTACTTGATGAGACTCTTGAGTATTTATGTTGTAAAAAGAAGCATACCGTGTTGGATTGCACAGTTGGTGGTGCGGGGCACGCGAAAAGAATATTGGAAAGTATTTTACCCGGTGGAAAGCTCATTGGAATGGACGCGGATAAATTAACGCTTGAAACCGCGAGAATAGCTTTAAATAATTACAAAAGAGCCTTTAGCCTGGTCAATGAAAATTACAGAAACCTTGATAAGGTATTAGCGGTTTTAGGCGTAATGAGTGTTGACGCTATGCTCTTTGACCTCGGCACATCCTCTTTTCAGTTGGATGAGCCATCAAGAGGTTTTAGTTTTTTAAGAGAAGGCCCTTTGGATATGCGCATGGATAAGGAAAAAGGCTTGCCTCTTTGGCAGGCCTTGAGAAAGATGGGTGAGGCCGATATAGGTGCTATCATAAGGGATTTAGGGGAAGAGAGATATTGGCGCAGAATAGCTAAGGCTATAGTTGCTGAAAACAGGATAGCCCCTATTAAAGACACGTTGAGGCTTGCAAGGATAGTCAGAGATGCCGTGAGATATGGATCAGGCTCAAGGATCGATCCCGCGACAAGAACTTTTCAGGCATTCAGGATATTCATCAATGACGAGTTGAATGCTTTAAAAGAAGCGCTTTTGAAGGCCCCTAAGTTCCTAAATAGCGGGGGGAGGATGGTGGTAATATCATTCCACTCGTTAGAGGATAGAATAGTAAAACATACCTTCAATGCTATGGCCAGAGAAAATATATTAAAGATTTTGACAAAAAAACCGATACGACCGAGCGAGACTGAGATAACTGACAATCCGCGTTCTCGTAGTTCAAAGCTGAGAGCGGTGGAGAAAGTTTAAGATGAAAAAGGCTTTAACAGCTATTTTGGCGGTAACCTTATTGTCAAGCATCTATGTATACCAGTATGCGAGGTTACTGGAATACAGCTACTCTATAAACGTCTCAATGGAAAGCCTGTCTTTATTGATTGACCACAATCGTACTTTAAGATATAATGTGTCAAGGCTAGAGTCACCGGCACGGCTGGAAAGAGCTATGAGAGACAAGCCGGAGGCACGGGTTTATATGCCGCTTGATTGTTATAATGTTAAGATAAAAGAGCTTGTTGCTCTTGATGACTCGGCTGTTAAGCCAGCGCCGCTAGCAAGTATAGGTAAGATTATACTTGGCATGTTTTCATTAAGCGCTGAAGCTGTGGCACAAGAACTGAAGTAAGTAATTCCTCCATTTTTAAAAGAGCCCCTACATTGCATATAAGACAATACAAATTCCGTATAGGTTTAGTAACACTTATTTTTATAATGTTACTTATTCTTATAACGTTTCGTTTAGCGTATATTCACCTTGCATTCCATGAGAAAGCAGTAGATATCGCTCAAGCACAACATTCTGTCCGTATCGAGCTTGAACCCAGACGCGGCGCGATATTAGACAGAAATATGCGCAAGCTCGCTCTTAATCTGAAAGTAGATTCCGTTTACGCTGTAGCAAGAGATGTGAGTGAGAAAGAGGCTATCGCGAAATTACTTGCGCCTATTATTGGCAAGGATGAGTCGTTTCTTTACGAAAGGTTAAAGCGGGATAAGCTTTTTGTATGGCTTGCCAGGAAGATTTCCTCTGCTGACGCGGAAAAAGTAAAAGAGTTAAACCTTAAAGGTATTCATCTGATTGATGAGACAAAACGTTTTTACCCAGGGGAGAGCCTTGCGTCACAGGTTATAGGTTTTGCCGGAACTGATAATACAGGCCTTGAGGGCGTTGAAGCTTTTTATAATAGGTATATGTACGGCAAGAAAGGTTATAAGACTATAGCAAGGGATGCAAAAGGCAGGGAGATACACGCTTTTGAGGGTGATTACATCCCGCCTATAGATGGTTATAGCGTAGTTCTTACTCTAGACGAGGTTATACAGCATATAACTGAAAAAGCCCTGAGAAAAGCTTACGAAAAGCATAAAGCAAAAGCAGCTGTTGCCTTAGTAATGGATCCGTATAAAGGGGATATCCTAGCTTTGGCGGTATTACCATCTTTTGATCTTAATAATTTTAATTACGCGACAGATGACGCTAAAAGAAATCGTGCGATAGCAGATTATTATGAGCCTGGGTCTGTTTTTAAGATTATCGCGGCATCCGCATGCCTTGACACAGGAGCGGTATCTATCGAAGATAATTTTTTTTGCGAAAACGGCGCCTGGTATGTCGCGGGCCATACGCTTCATGACACACATGGCCATGGAGATATGACGTTCAGAGAGGTTATCGAGAAATCATCCAATATCGGTACGGTCAAGGCGGCTATGCGTCTTGGAGAAGAGGATCTCTATAAATATATAAAGGCTTATGGTTTTGGAGTTTCTACGGGTATCGGTCTGCCAGGGGAGATAAATGGTATAGTGCGCCCCGTTGACCAGTGGAGTAAGTACTCAATCACATCAATCCCTATGGGCCAAGAGGTTGGTGTTACGCCTTTACAGCTTATAATGAGCTTATCTGCTATTGCTAATGGAGGCCAACTTGTAAAACCGCGTATTGTTAACAGCGTTATAGATTCTAAGGGAGAGATTATAAAAAAATATGAGCCCTCAATAGTGCGGCGCGTTACCTCTGAAGAGACCTCGAGGCAGATGAGGGAGATCATGAAGGGAGTAATAGAGCATGGTACAGGCACAAGGGCCAAGCTTAATAAATTTGACGCCGGGGGCAAGACAGGCACAGCACAGAAGGTTGAGCCTTCAGGCAGGTATTCTCATAGGGATTATATAGCGTCCTTTGCCGGGTTTGCGCCGGCAGAGAAACCTATTATAGCGGTTTGTGTAATGGTGGACACTCCACGCAATGGGTATTACGGTGGTACGGTATCAGGCCCTGTATTTAAAGAAATATGCGACGCTACATTGAGATATCTTGATATTGAACAGGAGACGCATGATGAAGCTTAATAACTTGCTTAAAGGTGTAAGCCCTATTATGGTAAAGGGGGAGAGATATATTGATATAGAGAATATATCTTATAACTCCAAGCAGTTAAAATCTCCCGGACTCTTCTTCGCTATAACCGGGAAAGAATGCGATGGTTATGAGTTTATAGATGAAGCGATAGAACGCGGCGCGGTTGTTATAGTTTCTGAAAAAGAGTTTATAACATATAAGAATGTTACAAAGGTGATTGTCCGGGATATACGAAAAGCGTGCGCATTGATGGCGGCTAATTTTTACTCCCACCCATCGCAACGAGTAGAGACCACAGGTATTACAGGAACGAATGGAAAGACGACTATACTCTATTTGATCGCCGCTATTATGCGATATTCAGGTCGCGATTGCGGCATGATAGGGACAATTAATTATCAAATAGGAGATAGGCTCATACCCGCGATTAATACAACGCCTTCACCTATTATGCTTCAGGTATTCCTGCGTGAAATGGAGACAGCAGGTATCACAAACTGTATTATGGAAGTTTCAAGTCACGCGCTTGATCAGTGCCGTGTCGATGCTATTGAATTTAATAAGGCTATATTTACAAACCTGACAAGTGAACACCTCGATTACCACAAGAGCATGGAAGAATATGCTGCTGCTAAATCCAAGCTATTTAGTATGTTAAAGGATGATGCGGTAGCGATCATAAACTGCGATGATAATTATGGCAAGGCGCTTATTGGAATAAATAAAAATAAGTTGTTTACATATGGTATTAAAAATACATCAGACATAAGTGCATTTGATATAAATATGTCGCTAAATGGCACGTCTTTTAAGGTGAAAACTCCTAGCCAGGTCCTGGAGATTGAAACGATGCTCATTGGTGAATACAATATATACAATATACTTGCCGCTATTTCTTTTGCTTATTCCGCGGGATTGGAACCATCTAATATTAAGGACGCGATAAGAGACTTCAGGGGGGCTCCGGGCAGGCTTCAGAGAGTTGAGTCAATAAAAGGTGAGTTTTCAGTCTTTGTGGATTATGCGCATACTGACGACGCGCTATTTAATGTATTGAATGCTCTTAAGGGGGTCGCTGAAAATAAGATAATTGTAGTTTTCGGTTGTGGCGGCAACAGGGACAGGATGAAGCGTCCAAGAATGGCGAAGGTCGCCGCTAACTTAGCGGATAACGTTATCATAACAAGCGACAACCCCCGTGGTGAGAGCCCTGAGGAGATTATTAATGAGATAGTTTCAGGCTTGCCGGAGGGTTTTAAGAATTATAGTGTCTGTATTGATCGCAAGAAAGCTATTGAGTATGCTGTTTCTGTCGCGGAAAAAGGCGATATTGTGTTGATAGCCGGTAAAGGACACGAGGGCTATCAGATATTCAATAATACAAAAATTGCCTTTGATGATAAAAGAATCGCGGAAGAAGCGATGCAAGAAAATGAGGTTACGGAGAAGGTATAAGTGTTTAATATAAGCGATATAATAAGAATAACCGCTGCAGAAGCTTCATGCTGTGATCTTGATATTCGGATAGATTCGATATCTACGGATTCACGCTGCATAAAAAGAAATGAGATTTTCCTGGCTTTAAAAGGTGAAAATTATGACGGGGCGCAGTTCATAGGCGAAGCTATAAGAAAAGGCGCCTGCGCGATAATAGCGCAAAAAGGCGATATTGTTTCAGAGCAGATTCCCTTGATAAGGGTAGACGATACATTAAGGGCATTCTCCGATATCGCGAAAGCGCATAGAGAGAAATTCCGCATTCCTGTTATAGGTATTGTAGGCTCAAACGGCAAGACAACAACAAAGGATATGCTCAGCTATATACTCGGGAGAGAGCTGAATGTCCTAAAAACTCAAGATAATCTTAATAATAAGGTTGGTGTAGCAAAAACTCTCTTAAGATTAAAGAATGAAAAAATAGCTGTAGTAGAAGTAGGAACAAGTTTTTTGGGTGAGATTGAATATAATAGTAAGATTCTTTTGCCTACCGTTGTAATAACTACGAATATAGGTCTTGCCCACCTTAAAGGGCTTAGCACTAAAGAGGGTGTACTTAAAGAGAAGATTGCCATGGTAAAGTCTCTTGGCGAAAACGGCGTTTGGATACGCAACTGCGATGATGAGATGCTTTTAAAGGAAAACCATGATGGCATAAAGATTATAAGTTTTGGTATCAAAAATAATGATGCGGATTTTAAAGCAGAAAGTGTAAGGCAGACCGCACAGGGCATGGAATTTTTTCTTAATGGAAAATTAATCAGATTGCCACTTTTGGGAAGGCATAATGTCTATAATGCCTTGGCAGCGATTGCGACAGCGTCACTTTTCATGGATATTTCTAAGTCGGAAGATATTTTTGCTGGTTTTAGGAACGCGCCCATGAGAATGGAAGTCATAAATTGTGGCGATTGTATTATAATAAACGATGCTTATAATGCTAATCCGATCTCATTCGAATGCGCGGTTATTTCGCTTAAGGAATGTAAAACTAAAGGCAAGAGGATCTTATGCTGTGGCGATATGCTAGAGCTTGGCGATAATTCGGAGACATTTCATTACAATTGTGGACGCTTCCTTGCCCAGGCAAAGGCAGCGGATTTTCTTATCGCATTTGGTGATAAGGCACTCTTTATCGCCAAAGGTGCCGCAGATAACGGTATGGATGAAGGTCGCATAAAGGTATTTACAAATAAGTCGCATATCGCGTGCTTTTTAAGAGAGATTATTAATAAGGGTGACATAGTACTGGTTAAAGGGTCCAGGTCTATGAAGATGGAGGAGATAGTAGATTGCTTTACCACCTGTTCTATTCATTAAAAGATATATTTTCCGGATTTAATGTATTCCGTTATATAACATTCAGAGCGGTAGGGGCTATTATTACCGCGTTTCTGGTAAGTATTATATTCGGACCATACATTATAAAATTGCTTAAGAAACTTAATATAGGCGAGCGGATACGCTCCAGAGAAGAGGTCCCGGGTATATATCCTATGCATAAGGATAAAGAAGGTACCCCGACAATGGGTGGCCTTATTATGCTGGTATCCATATTGCTTGCCACTGTACTGTGGGCACGTTTGGATAATCATTATATACTATTAACAATATTTGCTACGCTATGGCTTGGCGCGGTTGGTTTTATTGATGATTATATAAAGCTTACTGCTAAGAAAGGCAACGGTCTTAGCAAGAAGACTAAATTTCTCGGACAGATTGCACTCGGACTTATAGTGGGAATAGTACTCTTTGCTGACTCTAATGTTGGAAGTAGCATATATTTTCCATTTTTTAAGAATTTGACATGTAATGTCGGGATACTTTACATATTCTTTGTTATGTTTGTGATAGTAGGAACATCTAACGCGGTAAATTTGACAGATGGGCTTGATGGGCTGGCTATAGGATGTATGGTAATGGTTGCCCTGGCGTATACAATAATAAGTTATGTTGTGGGAAATAGCCAACTCTCCAGTTACTTGTTTATAAATTATATCCCAGGTACTGGTGAACTTGCTATATATTGCGCCGCTATTATCGGAGCAGGCCTGGGTTTTCTTTGGTTTAATTCATACCCTGCTACTGTGTTTATGGGTGATGTAGGATCACTTGCTTTGGGCGGTGGTATAGGTGTTGTTGCCTGCTGCATAAAGAAGGAGATGCTCCTTCTTATAGTAGGTGGAATATTTGTATTTGAAGCGATATCTGTGATATTGCAGGTTGTAATTTTTAAAATAAGGCGTCAGAGGATATTTTTGTGCGCGCCATTTCATCATCATTTAGAGATGAAGGGGTGGCCCGAGTCTAAGATAGTTGTACGTTTTTGGATAGTTGCTGCCATATTGGCGCTCTTTACGCTTATGACCCTGAAGCTTAGGTAAGATGAAAACATTAAAACTAAGTGTTGACCCTGTTTCCGCGCCAAAGAAGACAGTGGGTTGTGTTATACCCACCGTCCCCTTTGGCGCGGAAACAGGGTCGAGACACTAAACAAGTATATAGCATATGATATTAAAAGGCAAGAAAGTGATAGTAGTTGGCTTAGGGATCAGCGGCGTAGAAGTTTCTTTGCTTCTTAAAGAGAAAGGCGCCCAGGTCTATTGCACAGACTCAAATACCAGTCAGGAGCTTTTGCAGATTGCCAAAAGGCTTAAAGCGAAAGATATCAGGGTAGAGCTCGGGGGTCATGCCCAGGATCTTGTAGAAGGCTCCGATATTCTTGTTGTGAGTCCAGGCGTTAAAGACGATTCTGCTATTATAAATATCGCGAAAAAAAAATCTATACCTGTAATAAGTGAGATTGAGGTAGCATCATGGCTATGCAGGGGGCCTATTATAGCGGTTACAGGTACTAATGGAAAAAGTACTGTAGTTACGCTTATAGGTTTTATGCTTAAGAACGCGGGCAAGAATCCGATTGTTTGCGGCAATATCGGCAAGGCCTTTTCAGGGGAAGTGTCTGATATGGTCCAGGACCAACCGGTAGTTTTAGAGGTGAGCTCTTTTCAGCTTAAAAGAATAGATAGGTTCAAGCCGAAGATCGCCCTTATAACAAATATTACGCAGAACCATTTTGATTGGCATGGAGATTTTATCGATTATTTCGGGTCAAAGAAGAATATCTATAAAAACCAGGACCTTGATGATTTTTGCGTCTTAAATTATGATGACAAGAAAATAAAAGAACTTGATTGTGAACTTAATTCCAAGGTCTATTATTATAGTGCAAAGAGAAAAGTTAGAGGCGCTTATCTTAAAGAGGGCAGGCTTGTGCTCAACATAGATTCAAAGGAGATAGAGATATGCTCTGTAAATGATATACAGCTGGTTGGAAAGCATAATATATCAAATGCACTTGCCGCCAGTCTATGTTCGTATCTTAGCGGGGCGGTACCTGAAGATATCAGAAGCGCGCTTATCCGGTTTAAGGGGCTTGACCATCGTTTCCAGCAGGTATCTGTTATAGATGAGGTAAGGTATATAGACGATTCTAAGGCAACAACTGTTGATGCTTGTATGGCGGCTTTAGCTTCATGTGATGAAAATGTTATACTTATTGCAGGAGGAAAAGACAAGGGTAGCGATTTTAAGGTTCTAAAAGAATTAGTTCGGAATAAGGTAAAATTCATCGTACTTATAGGCGAGGCTGCGAATAAGATAAGGGGTGACCTCGCGGGTATTGTGAGCACACTTGAAGCGCCTTCTATGCATGAAGCAGTTGTTATGTGCAGAGATAATGCTATGGCTGGCGATACGGTCTTACTTTCCCCTATGTGCGCGAGTTTCGATATGTTTTCAAGCTATAAAGACCGTGGCAAGGCATTCCAACAGGAAGTTGGTAAGTTGCGCACGATGCACGACCCCGTAAAGCCCCTTCGGAGCAACGGGGCAGACGCACGACCCCGTAAAGCTCCTTCGGAGCAACGGGGCAGACGCACGACGAGACAATGAGACAAATACGTATAAACCTTTTTTTAGTTACAGCGATTTTGCTTTCTATAGGAACTGTGATGATATACTCTTCAAGCTCCGCTTTTGCTTATGAGTCTTATGGAAGCAGTGCCTATTTTTTAAAAAGGCACATTATCTTTATGTTTTTAGGAATGATAGGCGCGGTAGCTCTTATGAGTTTTGATTATGGTAAACTTAAGAATTTTACAAAGCCGTTTCTGATCTTTTCCATATTGCTTTTAATAGCGGTATTTATACCGGGTCTAGGTCATAGTGCGGGTGGGGCGAGGCGGTGGATAAACTTGGGTCCAATAAGTTTTCAACCTTCAGAAATAGTAAAGTTGGCACTTGTTTTTTATGCCGCTGATGTACTTGCCAGAAAGCAATCAGAAATTAAGGATTTTTTTTACGGTTTTTTGCCTCTTATGATAGCGTTGGGTGTCTGTATTCTGCTGATATTGCTGGAGCCTGATCTTGGAACTGCTGTAGCTTTAGCCTTTCTGATAATTATCATGGCATTTATCGCGGGAGTCGATGTTAAGCAGTTAGGTATTATGATCGTGCCTGGTTTACTTGCTGTGGCAGGACTTATAGCAATGAAGCCCTATCGCATAAAGCGAGTAATGGCTTTTTGGAACCCATGGAACGATCCAAGAGGGTCGGGCTTTCAAATAATACAGTCAATGGTAGCCATGGGGACAGGCGGGCTATTTGGTGTAGGGCTTGCGCATTCCAAACAGAAATTATTTTACCTGCCTGAGGCACATACAGATTTTATTTTTTCTATAATTGGTGAGGAGCTTGGACTCGTTGGCACATTAGGTATTGTTGTACTTTTCGCGATATTTATATGGTTAGGTTTTAGGATAGCATATTCCGCAAGAGATCTGTTTGGTCAGTTCTTAGCTTTCGGTCTGGTTACAATGCTGGCTTTGCAGGTTATAATAAATATTGCGGCAGTTACAGGTTCAATACCTACAAAAGGAATGCCTTTACCGTTTATTAGCTACGGAGGTACTTCACTTGTATACAGCCTGGCAAGTGTAGGGCTGTTGCTGAACATAGCAAAGCATAGGAGGTAATTCGGTTTGCGGTTTTTGGTTTACGGTTATCGCCGAACACCGAACACCGAACACCGAACACCGAAAATATGAGAATACTTATAGCTTGTGGTGGCACAGGAGGACATATATTCCCCGCTATTGGGCTTGCCCAAGAGCTCAAAAGAAGAGGTCATAAGGATTCAGTTTTTGTCATAGATGATAGTATGACAAGCAGAGCCCTGATAAAAGAGGCGGGTTTTGATTTTATGGTTATTGATGTCCCCAAGATGCCTTATGGCTTTTCAGGGATGTGGCCTCTTTTTATTATTAAACTGATTAATTCACGATTAAACGCGGAACCTATTGTGGCACAGATAAACCCTGATATAGCCATTGGTTTCGGAGCGTACATATCAGGCCCGGTAATACAAGCAGCAGCTGCAATGGGCATAAAAACACTGATACATGAGCAGAATGTCCTATTAGGCCGTGCGAATAGCATTCTGTTTAATGTTGTTGATAAGACATGCCTGAGCTTTAAGAGCCCACGAATAAAGAACCAAACAAAGTGTGTTTTGACCGGTAACCCTATACGGCAGGACCTATTGGATGGGTTTAAGATGGTTACGAATGATGAAGCGCTTAAGGCGTTCAGATTTTCCAAAGATAGAAAGACGCTTCTTGTTCTTGGAGGCAGTGGAGGCGCTTCTCTGATTAACAAGGCAATGATGGATATGATTAAAATTCTTGACCCCGAGCAAAGAAACCGTATTCAAGTAATCCATATAGCAGGGTATAAAGATCACGCAATGGTGGAACAGGCATATAGAGTAAACAAGATAATACATTGGGTAAGAGGTTTTTATGATAAGATGTCGATTGCTTATAAAGCTTCTGATATTGTTGTATCTCGTGCGGGTGCCGCTACGATCTCAGAAATAGCGTTCTTTGGCATACCTGCTTTATTTATACCATATCCATGGGCAGGTAGTCATCAGAAAGATAATGCCGCCCTTATAGCAAGAGAAGGCGCGGCAGTAATGTTAAAGGAGTCCAGATTGTCACCAAAAAAACTTAAAGAGACGATATTCTCTATTATCAACGATGAGAATGGAATGCGAAGAATGGCTACAAATATGCGGGTTTTTTCAAGGCCCGATGCTGCTAAAACTCTGGCAGATACAGTGATGGAGCTTTTGGATGCTGAGTAGTGCAAAGAGAATACATTTTATAGGTATTGGTGGTATAGGTATGAGCGGCATAGCATGGCTATGCCTTAAAAAAGGGCATAAGATAAGCGGGTCTGATATAAAATCCAGTAACATAATTGATAAGCTAAAGAGCGAGGGGGCTAAGATAGAGATAGGGCATAGATGGGAGAATATTAATGATATTGACATTGTAGTCTATTCGTCAGCTGTCTTAAGCCATAATCCGGAACTCTCAGAAGCGCATAAGAAAAATATCCCAGTATTTAAGAGGGGGGAATTTTTAACCTATCTTGCAGAGGGTAAAAAATGTATCGCGGTTACAGGAGCGCATGGAAAGACAACCACGTCTTCCATGGTATCGACAATGCTAAAAGAGGTAAATCTTACGCCAAGTGGCATAGTGGGCGCATTAGTACCGTATCTTAATGGGAACGCCTTTATCGGTGATGGTGAACATTTTGTTGTAGAAGCGGATGAGTCTGACGGTTCTTTTTTGCACCTTAACCCCGATTATGGCATAATTACGAATATAGATCTCGAGCATCTTGATTATTATGATAATATAGAGCAGATAAGAAATGCCTATTTGAAATTTATTAATAAGACTAAGCATGGGGGCGCTGTTATATGCTGGGGGGAAGACCCGCATATAAAAAAGATCACAAGAAATTCTGAGGTAAGAATATTAAGATATGGAAAATCAAGAAAGAATAATCTTAGTTATAATATAATAAATATGGAAGGCATGGAATCTGAGTTTAGCTGTGCTTACGAAGGCAATGATATAGGCTCATTTAGGCTGCGTGTACCGGGTGAACATAATATTTTAAACAGTATGGCCGCGATCCTTACAGGTTTAGAGATCGGCTTAGCACCGGACGCGATAAGGTCAGCCATATACCAGTATAAAGGTGCGGAGCGCCGTTTTCAAACAAAGGCACACATAAACGATATAATGATAATAGATGATTATGCACATCATCCGACAGAAATCAGGGCAACGCTTAAGGTGGCGCGTAATATGAAATGCAAGCGCCTGATATCAATATTTCAGCCACACCGTTTTACACGAACCAAATTCTTGAAGAAAGAATTCGCGCAAGCATTCTGCGATACGGATTATCTTATATTAATGGATATATACGCGGCAAACGAAAAACCTATGTTCGGCGTTACTTCCATGAATATATATAATGAGATATTGAAAACAAAGAAGGTAAACGCTAATTATATAGTTAAGGAAAGGCTTTTGGATTATCTGATAAATTTTGTAAAGCCCGGAGACCTGCTGCTCTTTTTAGGCGCAGGGGATATCGGAAGGCTTTCAGGCGAATTTGTTACGCGCCTACGGAATAAGAAAGAAAATGAGTATATATAAGCAAGTATGTAAAAAAACAATACAGGGTAAGGCTTTTTCGGATCTGGCAGGTATCTTTAGCCAAAGAGTTGAAATGAGGCCATACGTTACTATGCGTATAGGAGGCCCTGCAAAAGCTCTTTATATCCCAAAACAGATGAGTGATCTGATTGGACTGATTCTTTTGTGCAAAAGATATCGGACCTCATTGCTGCCGTTAGGAAACGGTAGCAACATGATCGTATCTGATAAAGGTACACGAAAAATATTTGTAAAACTTGGAGCGCCGTTTTTCAAAAAAGCAGTTGTTCGCGGACAAGAAATAACCTGCGGTGCGGGCCTTAGCTTAAACAGATTCTGTGATATCGCAGAGAAAAATAGTTTGAGTGGCGCTGAATTTTTGGTAGGTATACCAGGAACTATCGGCGGTGCCATTATTCAAAATGCAGGCGCGCATAAGAAAGAGATATCAGGAATATTAAAGCAGATCAGATGTATCGATCTATCCGGCAACCTAGTAACTCTGGATCTGAAAGAAGCTGATTTTGGTTATCGTTTTAGCGGTATAAAAGGCTTACTGATAGTATCAGCTACATTTGCGCTTAAAAAATCAAATAGAGCCATAATACAGGAAAGAACGATAAGGCATATTGAAGCAAGGCTTTCAACCCAGGATTATACCGCTCCAAGCGCGGGCTGTGTTTTTAAAAATCCGGCAAACAAAAAAAGCAGCGCAGGTGCACTGATTGACAAATGTGGTTTAAAAGGGGCCAGGATAGGAGACGCTATGGTCTCGCACAAGCACGCTAACTTTATAGTTAATAAGGGTAAGGCGACTGCAAAGGATGTATTAGAGCTGATCCAGCTTATAAAGAAAAAAGTAGGAACAGAAGAAGGCGTAATTCTTGAGCAGGAGATAGAGGTTATAGTCTGACAATAAAGGCAGACAGAAGAGATGAGAAGAGCATTGGACAAGGACAGCGTAGGTAGAATAGGTATATTGCTTGGAGGCCCCTCAAGCGAGCGGATAATTTCTATAAAGAGTGGCAATGCTGTCTATGGCGCACTTTTTTCTTTGGGCTATGATGTGATAAGGATATATGTTAAAGAGATATCTTCTTTCAAGAAAGAGATCGCGAGATTTGGAATAGATGTAGCGTTTATCGCATTGCACGGCAGATTTGGAGAAGATGGAGGTGTACAGCAATTGCTTGATGAGGCGGGTATCCCCTATATCGGATCTGGCGTGCAGGCAAGTCGGATTGCGCTAGACAAGATATCCTCAAAAAAGGTGTTTATTGAGCATAATATACCCACCCCCGATTATATTACCATCAATAAAGCGCAGAGAGAACTGTTTCTGCAAGGCGACAATCCGTCTCTTTTTTCATTGCCATTTATTGTCAAGCCATCCAAAGAAGGCTCAAGCATAGGTATGAGCCTTGTCCGCACTTATGATATGATAGCTGTGGCTTTAAATGATGCTTTTAGGTATGATGATAATGTTCTGGTGGAAAAATATATTGAAGGCGATGATATAACTGTAGGCATATTGAATGAGATCCCGCTTCCCGTGGTTAGCATAAAGCCAAAAGAAGTGTTTTATAATTTTGAAGCTAAATATACAAACGGTATGACTGAATATGTTGTTCCGGCGCGCCTGTCAGATAAGGTAACTAAAACAGTTCAAGAACTCGCGCTTTCTGCACATAGGGTGTTAGGGTGTGATTCATTCTCCAGGGTTGATATGCTTATTGATAAGAAGGACAACTCTCTTTCAGTTCTTGAGGTCAATACTATTCCGGGGCTAACTTCATCCAGTCTTCTCCCAAAAGCCGCAAAAGCCGCGGGAATTAATTTTGGGCAGATGTGCGTTGATATGGTAAGGATGGCACTGGAAAAAGTGCAATAGAGAAAAATACTTATTTAAGGAGTAGGGAGATATGCCAAAAAAAAAGAAGAAAAAAGTTGTGCGAAGAAAAAAGCCTCTTAAGGGCAATGGAGCTTTATCGTCGATAGTTACTGCGATATATAAGGTGCTACCATATATATTAATCATTGCGGCAGTGTTGTTTGCAGCAAGGATGACAATGTCACTTTTGTTAAATTCACATTACTTCAAGATAAAAGAGATAGAAATTCTAAGTAGTGAATCACCGGATACTTCACCAGTTATACTTAAGAAGTTACAGTCAAGAAAAGGCAATAATATTTTTAGGGTAGATATAAAGACGTGTGAAACCGCTATAGAAAAGGCATGCCCAGGGCTTAAGTCGGTAGTTGTGCAGAGGCTTTTGCCGGATGTGTTATCAGTTACTTACAAGACGCGTAAACCCATATGCCAGGTTGATTCAGGATATTACTACCTGGTGTCTGATGACCTAACTGTTCTGCCCAATCCGCAGTTAACTCAGGAGCCTGGGCTTATTATAGTTACAGGTATGAGAATATCCGCACAAACGCTAGAGCCTACTAAGCAGGGGTATAAAGATGGGCTAAAGAGAGCTATTTCGATAATCAAAGAGATCAATGGTACTGATTTTTCCGCTCATTATCAAGAGATTATAAAGATAAATGTATATGATAAGAGCAACCCCATACTATTCTTGAAAGATAGAACTAAGGTTGAACTTGGCGAATTTAGTTTTAAGGAGAAAGAACCTCTTCTTAGGGAGATAATAGATGAGTTGCAATCAAAAAATAAGAAGGCCAGGGTAATTGATCTTAGATTCGAGGATGTTGTTGTGATACCTAGGTAAAGAAGTATTAAGTTGTAAGCATTAAGTTGTATATATTTAATTTATTCTTTAATACTTAATTCTTAATACTTTAATTTTAAGGTAAAGGCAAAGCATGAAAAAAGAGAAGTTTATAACAGCTATTGATATTGGGGCATCCAAGGTTTGTGCCCTAATAGCGAGTCTTCCAAAATCAAAAGGTGCGCTTGATATATTGGGTTACGGCATATGCCATCACGATTGCCTGAAAAAGGGTGTTGTAGTAGATATAAAAGCTCTTTCAGAGGCCGTATCAGACGCGGTCTATAAGGCAGAGGAGATGAGCGGAAAGAAGGTTCAGTCCGCTTTCTTTAATATCTCAGGTACCCACTTAAAAGGTGTTTTATCGCATGGTGAGGTAGCAATCTCTGATAGGGATAACGAGATTACAAGGCATGACTTGCATAGAGTAATAGCGAACGCGAAAGCTATACATATGCCCTACGAACGAGATATTGTTTACTCCGCGAGAAGAGGTTTTATTGTAGATGGTGAAAAGGGCATTGTTAACCCTGTTGGCATGTTTGGCATCAAGCTCGAGGCAGAACTATTTCTTATCACAGCAAAAATATCTATCATTGATAATCTTAAAAAGGCTATCAGCCAGTCAGGTATAGGCGTAGGAGGCTATATAATCTCACCATTGGCAACATCAGCTTCTTCTGTTTCCCAACATGAAAAAAGTCTAGGAATAGTTTTTATTGATATCGGTGCTGATATAACAGAGATACTTGTGTATGTTGAATCGAGGCCGGTTTTTCTGAAAATTCTGCCATTAGGCGGAGATAATATAACAAAACGAATCGCGGAGAAGCTTTCTCTTCCTGAAGGCATGGCTGAGAAACTAAAGATAGAAAGCAATACGATAGAGGATGCTGAAAAAGATGAGCAGATATACCTGACTGTCGCATCAAGGCGGAAAGCGATATCGCGCGTAAAGTTAAAGGCTATACTTATTGAGGAATATACCAAACTTTTTAACGCGGTTAAGAGAGAACTGGATGCTTCAGGGTATGTTGATAACGCTTCAAGCGGGGCTGTAATTTGCGGCCAGCCCGTGATAATGGATGGTGTTCTCGAATTAGCGGAGAGGGTCCTTAATCTTCCTGTAAAGATGGGGCATATAATGAATTTAGGTTCAGCGCCGAAACCTATCCCAAGCCATATTTACGCGACTGCTGTTGGCTTGCTTAAGATGGGTAGTATAGTTAAGCAGTCTAGAAAATCAATCTTCAAGATGGGCCCTAAAAATTGGATAGCGGCAATGGCGGATTATGCTCGCAGGTTGTATACTGATTATTTTTAATATAAAGTAAGAGAGCAAATAAAAATATTGCTTATACCTTCTGCCTTTGCAACGTTGGTATTTATGCTATTAATCTGAATCCATGGCAAAAAAATCCAATATGCTACTAAAGTCAAGGCCATAAGCAACTTGATATAAATGAGTAACATTTTTTGTAAGTCAGCGCGTTATTGGCATGCTATTCTAAAATATATTGACTTGAGTATTATATTATGATAAAGT
>CAZDLP010000013.1:0-23734 GCA_964506565.1 uncultured Planctomycetia bacterium | reverse complement strand
GAATGCGCAATGTTTAAAATGTAAAGTTGGTGCTATGCTTGACGATAGGTGCTGTATGTTTTCAGTTGACAAACCAGGTATTTAGGGTAAAATATACCCTAATTTAAACGGGAAAATATATTATGAATATAATGGATAGATGGGAAAAAGCGCTAAAGAAAACAGAGATTATAAGGCCTCGCGTAAAGCCTTTGTTGACCTTTGCTACAACAGAGATGCCTTATATCTTTTTAGCCGAGTCCACGCTTAATGTAGGCGATACCATTGTTAGAGAGGGCAAGATCTACGCTGAGAAACCTTCTATAATAATGCCTGAGAACCTGCCTCATTTTGAGGGCTTTGAATTTGAAAAAGATTTAGAGACTACGGAAGATACGATAACTAATCTCTTTCTGGTAAGAGGCATACACTTTCCATCGTATAAATTCAATAACAAGGTTCAATCTCTCGATCTCTTCGAAGGAAGCCTGAAAACAGCGGAAGATAAATACAAAGGCAGGCTCCAGAAAAAAGAAGATGTTCACACAGGACTGGTAATGGGCCCTGAGGACTGCTGGCAGCTTTCAGTGCTTATCTTTATTCTTACTATGGTTGCTAAATCCGCCGACAGAGATCTTAGGAATATAATTGAGGATATGCATAAGAAAAGAAAGCCTTCTTAATATGGACACATTTCAGGCGATTACATCCAGGGCAAGCGTAAGAGAGTATACGGATGAGACTGTGTCAAAAGAGCTTTTAGAAAAGCTCGTTGATTCAGGCAGGCTGGCACCATCCGCGCGTGCGGTTGAACCCTGGGAATTTGTTGTGATTACAGACAAGGCCAAGATCGATAATATAGCCTCAATGGCACCTAATGGAAAATTTCTTACCTGCGCTCAGGCTGCTATTGTTGTGATCTGTGCTGAGACAAAATACTTTATAGAAGATGGCTGTGCTGCTACAGAGAATATACTTTTACAAGCCGCGGATTTAGGCCTTGGCGCATGCTGGATAGCGGGAGATAAGAAACCTTATGCCGAAGACATCCTGTCCATGCTCAATGCTCCGGCAGGAAACAAGCTTGTAAGCATTATATCGATCGGCTGGCCAAAACAGAAGCCTTCTCAGCATAAAAATAGATCATTAAGAGATGTTCTGCACTGGGAAGGTTTTTAATCGACACCCAAGCTTATAAGACATACCTGGCAACAAAAGAAGCGGAATACGAAGCGCTTTGTAAGCAGTGCGGGCTCTGTTGCGGAGCGCGTAATGACCCCTGCCAACACCTGAAAAAAATCGATAATAACAGATATACATGCGGCATATATCAAGATCGCATCGGTAAGCATAGGACTGTAAGCAATAAGGTCTTTACATGCGTTCCGATAAAAGGGGTTGTTGAAAAGAACGCCGCGCCGTTTGGATGCGCGTATTCCAGAATAAAAATACTGTGAGTATATTAGCTAAAATATCGTTGATAGCAGGGATCGTACTTCCATTTTGGAATATACCCCTGGTCGTAAGAGTTATCAGGAGAAAATCTTCGCAGGACATAAGTTTGTGGTGGGGCATTGGGATATGGACATGCTTGGCATTGATGCTTCCGCACGGACTTATTACAGAAGAGATAGTTCTGCGCGGATTTACTATCGCGAATTTTACACTCTTTACTATAACGTATATAATTATCCTCTATTACCGCATACCACGAAAATAATGACACGCATACTACGCCTAAATATATTAATCGCCTTATTTCTTTTAGCAAATTGTACCCTTGCTTATCCAGGTTCCAGTACAGGCAGCAACTGGGATGGCATGATTGATGGAATTAGGGCTTTTAGCGCTGACAGGAAGCTAAAAGAAGAGTTTGTGGAATTGTGTAAAACTAATGAAACCGCGATAATTGACGGAAGGTACGATACCGGCGGTGGCCTTTACATGGAGATAGATGTTCCTGTCTATTTAAAGCCCGCGAAATCGAGGATAATGGACCTTAGAAATAAGGATGTTGTAATCCTTGTCAATGAGTCCACGTTGCTGGATGGAACTGAATGGGTAAAAATTAAATTTTTATTTATATCAGGACATTCCGGGGCAGCGGTTGCCATTGAAGATGGCTGGATAGAGAAAAAACATTTAAAGGTTGCTAAATGAAAAGACCTATAGTACTGGCATCGGCATCAAAGCGGCGGTCTATGATACTTGATTCGTGTGGTATAGAACATAAGATATACGCGACAAACGCCCCGGAGGTCCATGACCAGAATCGCTCTGTACAATGGAACGTTATTACAAACGCGAAGCGGAAAGTGATAGCGGCCGCTGAAAGATATAAGAAAAGTTTAATAATAGGTGCTGATACGCTCGTTGTTCTTGATAAGCACCTGATAGGAAAGCCAAAGGATAAGAAAGAGGCAAAAAAACTGCTTATGCAGTTTAGCGACAAGAGACTCGCGGTAGTCACAGGGTTATCTTTACTAAATCCTGTGACTGGAAAAATGCTAACAGGTTCTGAAAAGAGTCTTCTTTACGCTGAAAAGCTTTTGAAGAAAAACGCAGATAGATGGTTTCATGCCTTAAAGCCATGTGATAAGGCAGGCGGGTTTTCAATAGAAGGCGTAGGTTCGCTGATATACGATCGTATAAAGGGATCGTATTTTAATATTCTAGGCCTTCCGATGATAAAGCTTAAGCAACTTTTTGCGCAGGCAGGCCTGAATATATTAGATTACTGCAACTAAGAAATAAACTTTTTCAAAAATAACGGATTTAGCTTTAAAATCCGTTATTTTTTTTATATAATAATATCTATGGAGGATGACAATATGAAAAAGAAAAAGATGCCAAGATTGCTCATGCTTTACGCTTCGGCAGGCGCGGGACATATGCAGGCGGCGAAGGCGCTCAAAGCGGTTTGCGATCAAAAAAAGATCGCGGTAGCGGAAACAGTCGATATGCTTGATTACGCACCGGGCTATTTTAAAAAGCTTTATAAAGGCAGCTATCTTGAAATAGTAAAAAGGATACCGGAATTATGGGGCTACCTTTATGATCGATCTTATAAATTTAAAAAGGCTAATATAACCACTCATCTTCATCATCTCGTAGGCAATATGCATATAGCGAGCCTGCTTAAATATGTCAAGGAGTTTAAGCCTGACGCTTTGGTATTTACGCATTTTTTAGGTTGGGACGCGCTAGGTAGCTTAAAACGCCTAAAGCTCTTTAATGTACCCTTTTACTGCGTGGTAACTGATTTTGCAGTCCATTCATTGTGGATAAATAAATATGTCGCGAAATATTATGTTACCAGTGAAGGCGAGAGAAGGGTCTTAAGGTTGCACAATATCAAAGATTCGGATATTATGTTAACAGGCATTCCCGTCGACCCAAAATTCGCGGTAAAATATAACAAGAACAAGCTACGTAAAAAATTAAAAATAAGCACAGTAACGCCGATGATACTAATGATAAGCGGTAGGTATAACCTGCAAGGCTACACGCACCTGTTGAGTTCTTTTAAATCTGTTAAGGACAAGCTGCAGATAGTAGTTCTCGCTGGGCGCAATAAGCTCCTTGCTAATAAGATGACCTCAATAGGAAAAGGCTTAAAAAGTATAAATGTAACTGTTTTGGGTATGGTAGATAATATGCATGAGCTTATGGCCGCTTCTGATATTGTCATTTCAAAGCCCGGAGGCCTGACCACATCAGAGGTGCTGGCAAGTAAGACCCTGATGACAATTATCGATCCTATCCCAGGTCAAGAACAGCGCAACAGCGACTATCTGCTCGAATCCGGAGTCGCTATCAGGATACACGATATGGAATCAGGCGGGCAGAAGATCGCGGATCTTCTCTCAAATAAGAGGCGGCTAAATATCATGCGTAGCCACCTTAAATATATCTCACATCCGCGTGCCGCATATGATATAATGAATGATATTGTTTTTTAATATCCCTTGATTAGATAAAAAGACGAAACAGACATATGAGAATCTTAAAGATTATATTAATTACCCTACTCGTTATTATATTAGCTTCAGCAGGCTATATATATTTCAATAGGCAGGCGCTTTTGAATCAGAGCATAGATAAGGTGCTGGCAAATCTCCTGCCATCCTATGTTGAGATCGATAACCTATCCCTGGATCTTGATAAGAAGACAATCAACGTAAAGAATCTGCGGATAAAGAATCCAAGAGGTTTTTCCCATCCCTACCTCGCCGAAATCCCTTTTATAAGTTGTAAATACAACCAGCGCGATAATGCCAACCTGCTAAAAGGTATAAACATAGATGATATTAGATTATCAGGTATAGAACTTTACATAGATAGGAACCACTCCGGAGATGTTAATCTTGGGCAGATGGAAGACGTGCTTAAGGATTCGAAACCTGCGCAGAAGATGGGGGCCAAATCAAAGTTAATGGGGTTGTTCTCATACCTATTAAGTCCTGTTAAGGATATAAGCCAACTCCTGGACATAGACCCTGTTTTTAATATCACATCAGGGACTTTTACGTTTGACGATAGTTATATTGATAGCAGAGGTTATATAACAACCATCGAGGATATAGCCGCGGTAGTGGCCCTTGACCTTACCAAAGGGTTTAAAGGGGTTGATTATCTTACCACTGAGGGGAAAGGACTCGTAAACGGAAAAAACGGGCAATACCTGGAGTGGGATACAAAGTATAACCCGACAACTAAGAAGTTAACAATGACAAACAACTTCATTATTAGAAATGTCGATTTCCTACATTTCGCGCCATATTATGACGAATACTCACCATTTACTTTTAAGAAGGGTAAGGCAAGCGGTGAATTGGTATTCAATTTTGATAATGGTGACATAGGTTCTACTAACGAGATAAGATTCTCAGATATGGAATTTGAGCCAAAGAAGGATAATAGCTTTAATAAATTCTGGCCAACCGGAACAGAAGACCTGTACAAGTATTTTTCAGATCCATCCGGTGAGATTGTATTTGACTTCAAGATAAAGGGTTCTATCGAAGAGCCTGAGTTTCATCTTGGCTCAAAGACTAAACGGGCATTGTCTCGTATGGCTGTATATAAGATAGCGGATGTTATATTTAAAGATAATAAGGAAGATGGAAGCGATCAGCAGTCTTCAGATGGATCTTCACAGGAGAAGAGCGACCTCGAAAAAGTCCTCGATATTATAAAGAGTTTTTAACCCCCCACTCGCATAAGTCATTATGTTGTAAAAATACTTTTTTTTCAATAATTTTTTTAAGACCGGTTCTTGAGCACGGGTACTCGTGCTCAAGAACCGGTCTTGAGGCTATTTTTATATATTAAGGTCAGGCCAGTCAAATAGTTTCAAACAATGGATAACCTGCTATGGACCGCACAATACTCCACATAGATATGGACGCGTTCTTCGCGTCTGTCGAGCAGAGAGATAACCCGTCTTTACTCGGTAAGCCGATCGCAGTTGTCGGTTCTAACATTCGTACTGTTCTCGTGAGTCCATCGTATGAAGCAAGGGCACATGGCGTAAAGACAGGTATGACTAAACACCAGGCAAGGCTACTTTGTCAGGATATAGTGTTTGTTACAGGCAATACCGATAAATACGCTTCAGCCTGTTCTAGTATCGCGAAGATACTCTACGATTTTACTCCGGATATTGAAATCGCCTCAATAGACGAATTCTTTCTGGATATTACAAATACTATGCATCTATTCGGTACCTCACAGGAGATTGCCAAAACTGTCAAGGCTAGGATCGTAGACCGATTAAACCTAAGCTCCTCGATAGGGATCGCTCCTAATAAGCTTCTTGCTAAGTTTGCCAGTGAGAGGGGTAAACCAGGTGGTGTATTTACCCTCAATAAAGAGGATGTAACCGATGTCTTTGAACATACAAAGGTTGGAGAGCTTTGTGGTATCGGAAAGAGGACCAGCGAGCAGTTAAGCTTAATGAGCATCGACACATTAGGCGAATTAAGCAGATACAGCCCCGTTCAGCTTAAGCGAGTATTTGGCATAAAGGGGCTTGCGCTTTCGCTTATGGCGCGTGGAATTGATAATTTACCCGTTATTCCGGTTGGCGCTGAGGAAGACGCAAAATCAATGGGGCATAGTATGACATTTAAGCAGGACACCTCAGATCCAAGATTGCTTTCGCGGCAGCTTCTAGAGCTAGCGGAGATGGTAGGTAGAAGACTTAGAAAAGCCGGTTTAAGCGCCTCTACTGTAAGGCTGACATTGAGGTATGAAAGTTTTAAAACTATCACCAGGCAAAAGGCGCTGACATCACCTACTGATGACACGAAGGACATATATCATACCGCAAGGCTGATACTTCAGGGCATACCGTTAAAGGAGCCTGTACGGCTTCTAGGTATCACAGGTTCAAGGCTTTCAGCATACTCAACATCTGATTCACTTTTTTTGCAGGATAAAAAGAAATACAGAATAAACAAGACCTTAGACAGCATAAACGAGCGATTTAATCACCCTACGCTTTTTTTCGCGTCCCTGCTTAATAAAGATAAGCATGTTAAGGTCATATCCCCCGCATGGCGCCCAGCTGGAAACCGTAATTATTGATTTTTTTTCTTGCAATATAATTATATCTAGTATAATATATATATAATACTAAAGTAAAAGTAGTTATCTTCGATATTTGAGTTCACACGCTCAAAGAGATGATGTGTCAATATCCCCAAAAATAGAAACAGGAGATTTTATTATGAATATAGGTATAGCAAAAGAGATATCTGCCAGCGGAAAAGAGACGAGAGCGATCCTGCTGCCTCGCGAGGTAAAGAGACTTATAGAAGAGAAGCACAGGGTTGTCGCTGAAAAAGGTCTTGGCTTACGCATGGGCATAGCTGATTCAGAATATAGAGAAGTAGGCGCTACCATTACAAGAGATAGGCACAGGATATTCACGCAGGATGTAATTGTAAAGCTTAAACCCCCGTTGCCTGATGAGTTCAGAATGATGCGCAATAACATATTGTTTTCAATGCTTCACGCTGAACAAAATCCGAGGTTTGTCAGACTTATGGACAAGGTTAATGTCAAGGCTATTGCGATGGAGCTTATAGCAAACAGGGCCGGTGAGAGGCTTGTCCAGTGTACTGATATGTCGGGTGAGCAAGGAATGCTGATGGCATTTCATGTTTCAAAAAAATCCCCCCGTGATTGCAGGGTGCTTGTTCTTGGATATGGTGCTGTATCAAGCGGTGCGCTCTATGTTGCTAACGCCCTTGGCGCGGAAGTAAAGATTTTAAGAAAAAGCGAGTTCAGGAATGCCAAGCATTTTCTAAGGCACGTAGATATACTTGTTAATGGTTTAGCCTGGCCAAAAGAAAAGAGAGATAACAAGGAATATATAGTTACTAAAAAGATGCTCAGCCTCATGAACCCCTATGGAGTTGTGCTTGATCTTTCTGTTGATTATCCCAACCCTATAGAGAGCTGCCGTCCTACCCTTATAAGCAACCCTAGCTACATAGTTAACGGTATGACGCATATCTCTATATTTGGTTACCCGGGATTGGCCCCTATATCAAGCTCGAGTAGATACAGCAAGCAGGTATTGCCCCTGCTCTTAAAGATAGCCTCAGTTAAAAAATTATCACGCTTACCAAATTATATTAAAAAAGCGATAATAGATCCTGAAAATTTCGAGTTTTAAGGATGAAAAAGACATTACTTGTAATCGGTGACCCCATGATGACAGAGGAGGCCTTTGAGCCCTCTCTCAACAGGTTTATCACATACAAGCCAAGCCTCAATAAGCGTGGTATAGGCGTTATATTTATAACCTATGATGACGTTATCTCCGGTCGCCTTCCCAATATATCCACAAAGAGGCTCGATGTAATACTCTTCTTTCCATATAACAACTGGAACAGCGAGATCGAAAGGTACGACAGGGATGACAGGGTCTATGGCGATATAGATTTTGGATCTGATTATGTATCTTACCTTATGAAAGTAGATAAGATATTAAAAAGAAGGTACAGATTGAAAAACCTAAACTTTGTGAACCCGCCAAAGGGTTGCATAGTAGACAGGGATAAGCTAGAGACCTACAACCAGCTTAAACGCGCTCGGATAAGAAGCCCGCACATATATAATATCAGAAAAACATCAGATGTAGATGAACTTATCAGTAAGGGCCGCGCTCTTTATGTAAAGCCTCGTTTCGGGGCAATGGGTAAAGGCATAACATATATTGATAAGAGCGGAACATACACTAATTTTCTCTTTAAATCCAACTCAATCATAAGTAGGCTCTATGATTATAATTGGAAACCTGCCAAGGTTTCCAAGAGCAATCGTGACGCCTTTCTTAAGATACTCATGCGAAGAGGTTTTATATTTCAAAGAGAGGTAAAGCCGTTACTTTACAATAATAGAAAATTTGATATAAGAGTATACGTGGTATATGATAAGGTGCCTTATCTCTACGCCAAGAGCGCCCCTGATACAAGTTTTATAACAAACTGGTCTCAAGGTGGAAGGATAGAGAAGAGGCCTTTTCTCAATGCTTCTCTGACCAAGAAAGAGATCGAGGCAGTAAAACGTATTGCCAGAAAAGCGGCAAAGACAATAAATTTTAAATTCGCCGGGGTAGATGTTATCATAGATAGAGAGACACGTGATATGCATGTTTTAGAGATCCAAAGTTTCCCGGGCTATGAGCGAGGTTTTGATCTGATGAAGTTCCTGGCGGACAAGATATAGCGCAGGAATAATTACCGAATATACCCTAAGGATATACCAGCTCCTATGACAAACGACAGACATCTGTTTCTCAAAAGTATAGCTTTGGTATCAGCAGTAATTATTGTAGGTATTATCGGTACAAGGTTAAGGCTTAGCGTAGATCAGATAATCGCGCTCTGCGCATTCAGCTTATCAATATTGGGTACACTTCTTTTTTGGCAATTTCGCCTAAGTTTCGCTTTCCTCGGTGCAACTATAATTCTTTTTACAGGTGTCGCTACGCTGAAAGAGTTTATAGAACACTCCTCAATGGAGATTATTCTATTCCTCATAGGCATGATGATCCTTGTAGGCTTTCTCAAAGAGATAGGCCTGTTCACATGGCTTTTGCAAAAAGCACTGGTCATGAAGAATATAAGCGCTAAGAGATTTATGGTTATGCTAATATTTACATCAGGTCTTTTAGCTTGTGCCATAGATGAAGTTTCATCTATACTATTTATGATAATGGTTATCCTGGAGTTGAGTGATTACTTTGAGGTAGATCCGGTCCCATTTATTATAGCGTCAGTATTAGCTACGAATATCGGTTCCGCAGGGACTGTAATAGGAAATCCGATAGGCATAATGATAGCGGCAAAGGCACACCTTTCTTTTGAGCATTTTATCGTATATGCCTTTCCGCTTATGATATTGTCGCTTTTTGTTCTGACAGCGTTATTGCTTTTTATATTTAGAAAACCTATCAAAGAACTTGATAAAAAAATAGCGGAATACGGGCCCAATGATATACTTGTGCAGCTACTATCCGTGCCCACTGAGAAGAGGCTAAAGATAGGCTTTATCATTTCAGGGGCAACGCTTATGCTTATAGCTTTGCATTATCGCATTGAAATGGCCCTGGGGCTAGAGCCAAATACAGTGCTGCTTATAGCGCCTCTTTTATCGTCAGCGATTATTATGGTTTGGCGTAGGGAAAAGGCGAGGAGCTATATAGAGCATGACGTAGAGTGGTGGACCCTGCTTTTTTTTATGTTTCTGTTTGCGCAGGCAGGCATACTAGCCTCAACCGGTGTTGCTGAAGTCCTGGCGCAGAAACTCCTTTTCCTTGTATCAGAGAGCAGGATCGCGCTTATCGCCACTATCCTTTTTGGCAGTGCTTTTATATCTAGCGCGCTCGATAACGTTGTAGTAGTAGCAGGCTCTATCCCGGTAATACAGAGTTTAAACCTTATCCTTGGTACAAAAAACGTTTTATGGTGGGTGCTGCTTTTTGGCGCGTGCTTTGGAGGAAATATTACCATTATCGGTTCAACCGCTAATATAATAGCAATCGGAAGCCTGGAGAAGAAAAGGCATATTACGATAAGTTTTTTAAGCTGGTTTAAGATAGGCATTGTCGTTAGCATGGCAACTTTAGGTATTATTTTTATCGCGATAATGTTGTTACCATATTATAGATAGGAGAGGCTATATGGATCCTGTATTGGCAATAGGCATAATAGTTATTGTCGGTTTTATCTTTGGCGAGATAGCTATAAGGCTAAAATTGCCAAAAGTTACTGGCTATATCCTGGCCGGTATTTTTTTAAATCCGGGTATAATGAGTTTCATGCCTCATGTCGCGGCGAGTCGAACTAATCTTATCATCAATCTAGCACTCTGTTTTATAACCTTCTCAATCGGCGGTACGCTTCAGTATTCAAGGCTAAAAAAACTTGGCAAGGGCATTATATGGATTACTATCTGTGAAGCGGAGTTCGCTTTTTTAGCGGTTGTTATCGGTTTCTTGGCGATAACGCACTTCTTTATAAGCGGACCGACAATAGGCTGGTTCAGTACCTATATCCCTCTCAGCATATTAGCCGGCTGTATCGCTTCTCCGACAGATCCCACGCCTGCTCTGGCAATCACCCATGAGTATAATGCCAAGGGAAATGTTACATCGACTATAATGGGTGTTGCCGCCTCTGACGACGCGCTGGGCATTATGAATTTCAGCCTTGCTATTGTAATAGCTCAGAGCTTCGCGACAAACGCGCCTTTTAGCCTTTACTCATCTATCGCTGTACCACTTATGATAATATCCGGTTCGCTCGTTATGGGTGCGTTATTCGGGTTCCTCTTAAATATTGTCACAAAGATCGTATCAAAGGAGAGCGAAGGTGTGTTGATAGTTGTTATATTCGGACTTCTTTCATGCTGCTTTGGTATCGCGGATGTCTTAAAATGCGATGCGCTTTTAGCTACTATGGTAATGGGCGTTGTTGTGGTTAATTTTAATCCTAAGCAGGAGAAGATATTTAAGGTCCTTGAGCGTTATACCGAAGAATTGATATTCCTTGTCTTCTTTACGGTAAGCGGCATGCAGCTTGATTTTTCAGTACTGCCAACAGCCGCTATTCTTATCATCTTTTTCGTTCTCTTCCGAGGCATCGGCAAGGTAACAGGTACAATCTGCGGCGCCGCTATCGCGAAATCATCAAGCAATGTAAAGAAATATACAGCAGGCGGGCTGATACCTTACGGAGGTATCGTAGTAGGTTTAGCGCTTTTGATGAAGCAGAACCCTGCGTTTACCGGTTTTGCTGATATCATAGTAGCCGTTGTAATAGGCGCGACAGTAATATCAGAGGTCATAGGTTCTGTCTGCGTAAAGATCGCACTTAAAAAAGCAGGGGAGATAAAATAAGTATGCAAAGTTTCAAATATGACATACCAACAGTGCTCTATTTTGGCAAAGGAGAGGTTTCCTCGCTCAAGCAGGAGCTTGAGGGTAAGTATAAGCGAGCCTTAATAGTGACAGGTTCGGGAAGCGTCAAGTCCAATGGTATATATGATCAGGTGCTTGCGCAGGTTAATAAAGCAGGTCTTGATTATAAGGAGCTCTCAGGCATACAGCCAAACCCGAGGATCGAGAGCGTTTATAAGGGTGTTGAGATATACCGAAAAGATGGCATTGATTTAGTCCTTGGTATTGGAGGAGGAAGTGTTATAGATACCTCAAAGGCGATCGCAGCAGGTGCTGTATATGATGGTGACTGCTGGGACTTCTTTACAAGAAAGGCGCAACCAAAAGGTGCGCTTGATGTCGGTTGCGTTCTTACTTTAGCGGCAACAGGTACAGAGATGAATGGGAACTCTGTAATAACCAATGTTGTTACAAAGCAAAAGCTCGCTCTTTGTACGCCGTATATACAGCCACAATTTTCAATCCTTGATCCTGAATACACATTCACGGTAAATAGATATCATACAGCCGCGGGCATCGTTGATATCATGGCGCATATATTTGAGCAGTATTTTAGCCAAACAGAGGCTACTGATGTACAGGATGGGATTGCGGAGGCTCTTATCAGGGTTTGTATAAAATATGGGCCCGTTGTTATGGAAAGCCCAAATGATTACCACGCAAGGTCTAATATAATGTGGGCAGGAACATTAGCCCTAAACGGACTGATAGGCCTTGGTAAAGAGAGTGATTGGGCATCGCATGGCATTGAACATGAGCTTAGCGCGATATATGATATAACTCATGGTGCAGGACTCGCGATTATAATACCTAATTGGATGAAAAACGTTTTAAGTAGCAAGACCGTTTCAAAGCTAGCTGCTTTTGGCGTAAATGTATGGGGAATAGACGCGGGAAAAGATCCGATGGATATTGCCAAAGAGGCGATTTCAAGAACAAAAGATTTCTTCAAGTCTCTTGGTATGCCCGTATCTTTAAAAGAAGTAGATATTCCAAGAGATATGCTTGAGGAGATGGCGGATAAGGCTATAAAGCATTACGGACAGGTCGGTGCATTTAAAAAGCTTAATAAGCAGGATATTATTGACATACTAAATTCCGCACTGTAAAATATTTGGTAACAGGTTATAAATCGGCGTTAAAATTCCGAAAACCATACACCTAGTACCGAGAACCGAAAAAGGGCCGATGCTTTTACTAAGAAAAATATTCTTTTACATATTTCTCGTCATTTATCTTATCGCGTGCCCGCTTATATTGCTTTATGCCTTTGGTTTTATCCTGCAAGCAAGTTCGGAAGAGCCTATTGCCAAGACCGGACTAATATACCTTTCAACCGTACCTCCCGGCGCCTCTATATCTATTAATGATGTTCTTGCCCAGCAGAAAACACCAACCACCCTGCAGGATTTAAACCCTGCTGATTATGCTATAAAACTTTCAATGGATGCCTATCTTGACTGGTCCCATGATATCAAAGTCACTGCAAATAAAGCGAGTGTCTTTGATAAGATACTGCTTATACCTAAAAAACGCCACCCCAAGCTTCTTTTGGATCAACGGTATGAAGACATAGTACCTTTAAAAGGGATGAATTTCTTTCTATTGAGAAAAAGCCCTGCTCTTAAAGACTGGGTGGTTTATTATACAGGAAGCGGTAAACAGTACCCACTTTTAGCAGGGGTGCCAGATTACGATGATATGACTGTCTCAAACCTGTATACAGTTGATGAGTCCGCTGGCATGCTTTTTTATCTCAATTCAGCCACAGGCAAGAGATACCTATATGTAGAGCCTAATCAAGATAAGCCTTTTTTTGAAGATATCACAGATTTATTTAATGAAAATCCTGAAAAGATAGATTGGGACTCTAATCACCCTAGACAGATATTCTCTTTTCAAAACGGCTATCTGAACATGATAGATGTTACGAACAAGGCCCTCTATCCAAGATATATTACTGATGTCACGGGTTTTGGCTTTTATAACAAACAGATTTATTTTCTTAACAGTGATTATATATTAACGCGTCAAAATCTTGATAAGGACTCGCCGGAGATCTTACTTGATGATAAGTATATAAGCGAGGCTCTTTTTGCCAATAAGGGGTTTTTTAGTATACGCCCTGTATTAGACGATATTATATTATTTATCAGCGATAAGGGAGAGCTTATTACAAATCATCTCCCTTATAGGTTTACAGATAACGGCGTTAAAGGTAGTTCTTTTTATCAAAAGGACAGGAGGCTTCTGTTGTGGGAGCAGAAGAGGATAGGTATTGTTAATTTTCTTACCGAGGTTATTGAAGGTATTGCTTTCGAGAAAGGGCCGGAGCTCTTATGGGTCGATGTAAAGGGAAATAATATTGAACAGGCATTCTGGGTTTATGAGGATTCGCATATTCTTTTCCGCGACAAGTCTCAGGCATGGCTTATTGAGATGGAGTCTTCAGGCCCGCCGCATCTTGACGCGCTGATAAGGGTTAATCCGAATAAATCTATTTTCTATGTTGAGGATGTGGGCATGCTTTATTATCTTGATTACGCATCCTCAAGACTCTGCGGCTTAGATATAATCGATGAGCAGCCATTAAAGGTAAAAGAGGCAAAGGACAAGAAAAGAGAACGATTAGAAGATAAGGTGGTTCAAGAGTAATGAAATTTCATTTTTCACGCCATAGATTAAGGGGAAGAGAAAAAGCCCTTGAGAGATTCTTTGAGGTCTTGCCCGGACTTTTTAGCTGGTCAATACTGATAGGCATGTCTATGTTTTCATTTATTAACCCCCTTGCCGCGGCTGTAGTTATTATCGCATTTGACCTCTACTGGCTATTAAGGCTTTTTTATATGAATATCTTTCTTTCATTATCCTATTTTCGTTTATCGATGGAAAAGAGTATTGATTGGATGGCAAGGGCCGAGGGCATAGATAATCTCAGTAGCTATTGCAAGGATTTAGAGAGCATAAAAAAACCAAAGGCGCTCGAATCGCGACTCTCTCATTTGATACACAAGACCGAGATGAATAACCTTCTTAAGGCAGAAGAGCGTCCACCGCTGTTAAAAGATATATATCAGCTTGTCATATTTCCTGTAGCCCGTGAAAGCCGCGAGATTGTAGAGCCCGGAATCGAGAGCCTGTTAAGCGGGACATTCCCCGCAGAGCGTATGGTTGTTGTTATAGCGCTTGAAGATACTGCCCCGGATGATGTTAAGCTGGATATTAAACAGATAGAGAAGAAGTTTAGTAAAAGTTTTAACCACTTTATGATAGTAATCCATCCGACAGGCATTACCGGTGAAGCACGTGTCAAGGCAGCAAATGCTTCTTTTGCAGCCAGAAAAGCAGAAGCGTATTTTGAAAAGATGAAGATACCGCATGAAAATGTAATCTGCTCCTGCTTTGACGCGGATACGGTTGTAAGTGCTGATTACTTTGGCTGCCTTACCTATCATTATCTTATAACCCCTGATAGGATACACGCGAGTTTTCAGCCTATACCGGTATTTCATAATAATATATGGCAGGCCCCCGGGTTTGCGCGCGTCCTTGATGTCGGTTCATCATTCTTTCAGCTCATAGAAGCGACAAACCCTGAGAAACTGGTAACATTCTCAAGCCACAGCATGAGTTTCAAGGCGCTGGTAGATATAGATTACTGGCCCGTAGATATGATATCTGATGACTCCGCTATCTTTTGGAAGGCGTATATACATTACGACGGAAAATACAGGGTCGTTCCGATATACACAACCCTTTCCATGGATGTTACCGAGGCAGAGACATGGTGGAGGACGGTTGTAAATGTTTATAAACAAAAAAGGCGTTGGGCTTATGGTTGTGAGAACATTCCGATTGTGATGAGGGCGTTTTTGAAGGCAAAGAATATATCGATATTTAAAAGAGTGGTACTCGCGTTTAAGCTCTTTGATGCGCACCTATCCTGGACAACGTGGCCATTCCTTCTAAGTATAGTTAGCTGGCTACCGATTATCTTCGCGACACGTCAATATGAGCATAGCATGTTCTATTATAGCGCTCCACGTATCGCTGGTACAATATTTACCTTGGCGTCTTTTGGCCTCATAGTCTGTGTGATACTAAGCCTCTTGTTGCTGCCAAAGAGAAAGGTTAAGCACAATCTTTTAAGAAGGATAGGCCACGCCCTTGAATGGCTGCTTATCCCACCTATCAGTATCCTGCTTAGCGCGGTTCCTGCCCTGGACGCACAGACGCGCCTCATGTTAGGAAAATATATGGAATTCTGGGTAACAATAAAAAAGCGTAAAGAATAATCTATATGAAAAACTCTATATTCATATTTGTTATTATAATGTTTATGCTTTTTGCGCCTTTTGCGTTTTCTGACGAAATAGAAGTTGGCATAACCTTTAGTCCTATACAATGTGATTACCTTGAGCAATCATGGGAATCGGTTTATGAAGACATCCTTCAGATGGGCTTTAACCTTATTCGGCTCGGAGCATACTGGAGCGAGATAGAGGCGATAAAAGGAAGTTATGATTTTTCAAGGCTTGATCTTCAAATAGAAAAAGCCAAGAGCCGTGGCATAGCTATTGTTCTAACCGTTGGCATGAAGGCACCGCGCTGGCCGGAGTATTTTATCCCTGAATGGGTGCTAAAGAATATTAAATTAAAATATGCCGGTGATGTATCGAAAAACGAGTATTTAAGAAGTGCTACATTAAGGTTTGTCAAAGAAGTCCTTAACCGCTATAAAGATGAAGACGCTATTATCTGCTGGCAGGTAGAGAACGAGCCACTTGATAGGGCAGGGCCCAGCCTATGGTATATCGGCAAGGATTTTCTTAGAGAGGAAGCTACCCTTATCAGAAATATAGATAAAAGACAGAGGCCGCTTATGATAAATATCGCGACCTACCCTAATAAGATCCTAAGGTATATGAATATAATTTTTTCAGCAAATAATCCGTTAGATGATGCCCTTGATATCTGTGATATACTCGGCCTTAATATATACCCTGTAATAGGCCAGAGGTTTTTAGGTATAAATATGGTATTTAATTCAACTCCCGATTCACGCAATAAGTACATTAAAAAAATAAAAGAAAAAGCAAATGCGAATAATACCCCAATTTGGATAACAGAGTTACAAGCAGAGCCATGGGATCCGGGCAAGTTAGTACATATTGATCAGGCGCAACCCGTGACATCCAGCCCTTCTCAGATTGAGAAATATTTTTTAGAGCTACGCTCACTTGACATCAACACTATATTTCTATGGGGGGCTGAATATTGGTTTTTCAGGGAAGAAAGTTTTCATGATATCTCCTGGAGAGATATCGCACGCGATTTGATTGGCACGCGAAACACAAGGTAATTTATTAAAAAAAGAGAGGATGGTATGAAAAAATATTATATACCCATATTATTTCTAGCCATTGTATTTATTGGCTCACCGGGCTTTGCAAGGACAGAGCCTGAAAATAGTGGCACTGTTAAACTAAGCCCCGGGATGGAGCTCAAGCAGATCGGCACTGTAAACAGGCTTGTTCCTGTTGACATGAAGGTAGTTGATAAAGATGGTCTGGTTACCACAGAGAGTATGGGTGAATATGTTGCCAGAAGGTTTATAGAGACAGAGAAACATTTCAATGTTATTGAGAACTCTTTGGCAGAAATAGAGAAGACTCTTAGTCTTATGCAAGAGGAGGTGGAACAGTTTAAGGGTGCCCTAAAGGCGTTACCGCGAGAGTTACCTAAAAACACCAAAGAAACATTGGAAACCCCGGCGGAATAAATTTTTTGCCTTATTATCGTTGTTGAGATTGTTATTTTTTTAAATTTTAATTCTTGACATCACCTATAGTAATGGTAAAATACATTTGATTATATTAACCACAAAAAAATGGAGGGAGGAAGGATGAGGAAAATAATAGCATTAGCTATATGCTTAGGTTTTATCTTAAGTGTATCAGCCGCGTATGCCGCGCCTGTAGGCAACATTGCTACACCATCAATACTTAAAAAGGGCCTTGTAATGAAGGATGGCCAGAGCAATTGGGGTGTTATCGCTGGTCCTGAGGTAGATTTGAACTGGGACAGAAATTTAAAGAATCAAAAAGATGATACGGAATATTATTTCTATGGAGGTAAGATAGGCCTACTTTTAATGGACAGGTTTATCCCTTATTCTATCCTTGGTGCTGCAAAGGGTAAAAAGCAGACTTTTCAGGTAAATTCGAGAAAGGTTCAGTGGGAAACAGATTATGATTTCGTATGGGGCGCCGGTGGTACGTTAATGATATACGGTACAGAGCCAGGCCAGATTGGCGAGGGTATACTCAATGTAGGTCTTGACGGCAGATACAGGCAGTCACACCTTAGTATCGATGCTGTTGTTTTAGATGGCGCTGCGCATAAGTCAGGTGACGCTTCTTTGACATCTTCCAAATTTGAACTCGAAGAATGGCAGATAGCCTTAGAGGTTGCTTACCAGTATAAACAGATAGTGCCATACGTAGGCGTGAAGTATGGTGATGCCACTGGTGAAGCGGTAGCAACTATAAATGGAGCAAAGTTTAAGAATGATTTTGAAAACGAAGACAATGTTGGTATTTTTGTTGGTGGAGATATTATTATCAATGATTCCATCACAGCGAATATAGAAGGTAGGTTTATTGATGAGACAGCGCTCTCATTAGCAGGTACTGTCAGATTCTAATGTAGCAAAAATAATTTGTGATCATAAAAAAGGCGATCTTAATAGGTCGCCTTTTTTATGATATTTTTTTACAGATCTAGCAAAAATGTGGTATAATATGCGTCAAAATACCTTAATGAAACAGTATGGTTTTTTGCTTAAAAGAGAGGGCACTTCAGAAAAGGCTTTTTATAGTGGCGCTAATATTATTTCTTCTTTTTGTCGGCGTTACGATGCTTAATACCTATGATTTAAAGGCGCATCAAACAATGTCCGGTTCAAAATAAAAGGAATTCCTTTGAAGAAAGTATTTGCGATATTATTTATTCTTGCTATTCTGGTTCTTGCCATTGGTATTTTAAAGGATACCTTTCTTACTATATATGTTGAAAGAGCCGTAAGCGCCTCAACCGGCTTACGATTAAAAATAGTCGGCCTACGTACAGCACTTATTAAAGGACGAGTTGATATAAGCGAACTCAGGCTATTTAATCCGTTCCATTTTAAGGACAGGGTAATGCTCGACTTAGGCCACATCTATGCGAGCTATGATTTTGGCGCCCTCCTTAAGCGGCATATCCATTTGAATAAGCTTGATATAGATCTTAAAGAGTTTATGGTAGTTAAGGATAAGGTTGGCAAACTCAACCTTAGTTCATTAAAAGTCGTTAAGTACAATGAAAAGCCTGATGACAAGAAAGAGGCGCTTAAGAGAGGCATCTTTACACTTCAGATTGATAACCTTCACCTCAAGATAGGCAAGGTAGTTTATAAGGATTATACACATGGCAAGAAGCCGCGTGTAAAAACGTATGAGATTAATATGAATGAGCGCTTTACAGATATAGATGATATACATAATCTTATAAGTGTAGTTATGATAAAGGCTCTTAGCAAGACTGATATCGGCCTGCTTGCCGGTTTTAATTTAGAGCTTTTACAGGTAGGCGTAGTAGGTAAGAGTATCGTCGCGGCGGAAAAGGTTACCAGCTCAGCTTATAAGGGCGTGAAAAAACTAATAAGGCTTCCATTCGAGGCTATTGAGAATAGGTAAAGGGATAAACATCATTATAATATAAACAAACATCTGTACTTAAGGAGGTAATATGTTCAGAGAAAAGATTAAGGTATTGGATTGCACTATTCGCGATGGAGGGTTGATTAATAATCATAATTTTGATCTCGATCTTGTGCAAAAGGTCTACAAGGCGATTTCAGCGGCCGGGGTTGATTATATGGAGGTAGGGTATAAGAACTCAGCAAAGCTATTCTCTCCAAAGGAGTTTGGCCTTTGGAAATTCTGTGAGGATGATCAGATAAAGAGGGTAATCGACAACGTAGAATCAAAGACTAAGATATCGGTTATGGTAGATATAGGGCGCGTAGATATTAATGATGTCAAACCAGCGAAAGAGTCTCCGGTAGATATGATTAGAGTCGCTTGTTATGTAAAGGATGTTGACAAGGCGATAACTATGGTCAATCATTTTACTGATAAAGGCTATGAGACAACATTCAATATAATGGCGATATCACGTGACAACGGCGCGGAGCTTGATGAAGCGTTGGAGCAGATTGAGAAGGAATCAAAGGCGATTGCGGTCTATATTGTAGATAGCTTTGGTGCACTTTATCAGGAATCTACCGAAGATCTCGTAAAGAGGTTTAAGACAGCGCTCAAGACAAAAGAGGTCGGGTTCCATGGGCACAACCATCAACAGCTTGCGTTCGGTAATACTATAGAGGCTATAATTCATGGTGCCAATTTCTTAGATGGCACTATATACGGTATAGGCAGGGCAGCGGGCAATTGCCCTCTTGAACTCCTGATAGGATTCTTAAAGAATCCAAAATTTGATATTCGGCCTATATTGGATATTATATCCAAGGAGTTTATACCTTTGCGTGAAAAGATAGAGTGGGGTTATATTATACCCTATGCTATATCAGGTATGATGAATGAGCATCCACGAGCGGCAATGGCACTCAGGCAGACCGATAAAAAAGAGAATTACAAGGAATTCTACGAGGATCTGATAGATACATACGCGGATTAATATTTGAAAAAAATATATGGATATATCCGAATTTAAAAAGCTGCCTATAATGGCTATAGTGCGCGGCCTGAATATAGAGATTATCGAGCCTATTATTGAGACTGCGTGCCTGTCAGGCTTGAAGGCGATTGAATTTACCATGAATACGCCTGATGCGGCTAACCTTATAAGGAAGGCTGTTAGCGTTTCCAAGGGTAGGATAGCTATAGGTGCGGGTACAGTACTTTCAATAGAGAGCATGCGCCTAGCACTTGATTCAGGCGCTACGTTTATAGTCTCACCTTGCCTGATTGAAGAGGTTGTCAAATATTGCGCCAGGCATTTAATCCCTGTCTTTCCGGGAGCGCTAACCCCTAAAGAGGTATTTACCGCCTCAGAATGTGGCGCCTCAATGGTAAAGATTTTTCCTGCCAATCGTTTCGGACCACAATACTTTAAAGAGCTAAAAGGCCCGTTTGATAAGATAGAACTTCTTGCCTGTGGCGGCGTAACACCTGAGAATATCAAATCCTATTTTGTTTCCGGGGCGTCAGCAGTAGCCTTCGGAAACAGTATCTTTAAGCGCGATTATCTTATGGCGGGAGACTTCGCAAAGATCGCGGATGCTATAAAAAAACTCATTATCGCAAAGGAATAACTATCTATGGCAGATGTAGTAGTTGTAGGCGGAGGCCCCGCAGGTATGATGGCAGCGATAAGGGCCGCCCATCATGGCAATTCAGTTACGCTCATTGAAAAGAATCCCACTCTTGGCAATAAGCTACTCTTAACAGGTAAAGGCAGATGCAACCTCACTAATACATGTGAACTTGATGACTTTCTTTTAAGATTTTCAGGAAACGGCGCCTTTTTACGGGACGCGTTTAAAGCATTTTTTAATAAAGAACTCATATCATTTTTTGAGAAGCGCGGAAACAGGATGAAGGTAGAAAGGCAAGAGAGGGTATTTCCTGTTACAGATTCATCACAAAGTATTCTGGAGATACTACGCAAAGAGCTTAGTACCTACAATGTCGGGATAAGATATAATACCAGGCTACTAAATATCGAAGCTGATGATTCCAAGATAAAGGCTCTTCTTTTTCCGGGTGGAGAGAGGCTCTCCGCTGACAAGGTCATACTTGCCTTGGGAGGGGCTAGTTATAGTTCTACAGGTTCATCCGGTGATGGTTATCGCATCGTGAAAAAACTAGGGCATACGATAAAGAGTATCAGGCCAGGACTAGTCCCATTAAAAGTAAGAGAGCGCTATATATCAAAACTCGAGGGGCTAAGCCTTAAGAATATTCAGCTTAAGTTCCACTCCAGCAAGAAGGGTGTTAAGTCCGATATCGGCGAGCTCATGTTTACCAGTTTCGGCATATCAGGCCCGCTTGTGCTGACATTAAGCGGAAAAGTCCTTGATCTGCTTGAACGCTCTAAAGAACTTTTTGTCGATATAGACCTAAAGCCCGCGCTTAACATTGAAAAGCTTGACGCAAGGATGCAAAGAGAGATTAAGTCTGCCCCAAAGAAAACAATAGCCAATATATTCAAGAACATGCTGCCGCAAAGACTAATAGATGTTTTTTTACTTGTAGCGGAGATCGACCCAAATTTAAAAGGCGCGCAGATTACCGGAAAACAAAGACATTGCATGGCAAGGCTTTTTAAAGGTTTTCGTTTTGAGATAACAGGTTCACCCGGCATGGATAGAGCCATGGTTACAAGAGGCGGCATATCATTAAAAGAGATAGACCCGCGAACCATGCAATCAAAATTGATTACAGGACTCTATTGTTGCGGAGAGATGTTGGACATTGACGCTGATACAGGAGGTTTTAATCTGCAGGCAGCGTTTTCAACCGGATACATTGCGGGTTCTTAAAAAGGAGACTGATATGGAAAAAGAAAAATGTAACACCAGGTTCAAGGCTATAAGCGGTATCTTTATGCCGGGTTTGTTACTTTTATTGTTTATCGCTTTTCAGATTGTCTACAACATGAACATAGCGCATCTACTTCCTGAGTCACTTCAAAATGGCATACCCAAATTTTTGATAACAGCTATCGCTATCGTAGCGGGATTTTTAGCTCAGAAGATAGCCGGTGTTATCCTGCTGGTTTATGAGCTAAAAGTGGCTGCTCAAACCGCGACAACACTTGATGATGATCTCATACCTTTGATGCAGAGGTGCGCTAATATTGCTATATGGGTAGTTGTATTTATCACTGTTTTGCCTGTTTACGGTGTGAATATAAACGCGCTTATCACAGCGATTGGCGTCGGTTCTCTGGCAATAGCACTTGCGGCAAAAGACACCATATCCAATATAATAGCTGGTTTTTTAATAATGATTGACAGGCCTTTCCGCAGTGGCGATAAGATAAAGATACCTTCAGGCGAGGTGGTAAGCGTACTTAATATAGGCACAAGAAGGTCATCATTCCTTACTGATGAGAAAACAGTGGTTATAGTACCGAATATAGATCTGAGCAAAAGCAAAATAATTAACTATACATACGGCAAAGAGTACAAGCAAAAAGAGTACGAGCAAAAGGAGGTCTGATATGGAGATAGCGGGACTTTTCATACTCGCGCTTTTTGGCCTCATAGGTTTTGCCGCGATATTCTTTACTACATTCGGAACCTTGATAATATTCATCGGGGCTATTCTTTATGCTTTAATGACAGGGCTTTCCATAATAGGCATTGAGGCGCTTATAATATTGTTGATATTGTATCTGTGTGGTGAGGTTGTAGAATATTTATTTGTGATAGTAGGCGCTAAGAAATTCGGTGCGTCAAACGCCGCGACCGCAGGTGCAGTCATAGGCGGTATAGTAGGTGCTATAGCAGGTACGGGGTTTTTGGGAATAGGACTTATACTCGGTACGTTCCTAGGTATATTCTTAGGTGCTTTTATCGTTGAGCTCCTGTTGCACAGGGATCTTGTCAGGTCACTCAAGGCCGGAACAGGCAGCGTAATAGGGCGTGTTGGATCTATTGTATTTAAGGTCTTCATCGCAGTAGCGATGTTTTGGATAATGATTACAAGAATAATTGCTTAAGTTGACAAATATTGCCTGCCCTGCCTACCGACAGGCAAGCGGTAGGCAGGGCAGGCAGGCAATGCAAAAAACGTCAACTTAAGGGGAAGACGTTATGATTATAAAGATTATTGGCTGGTTTTGGGTAATTACAGGTATTCTTTTTCTGTTAATGCCGGGCCTACTAAGGAAACGGATTCAGAAGAAGAGCAATAAAGTAGTAAGAAGATACCTTTTCGCGATGGCAATTTTTCTTGCTGCCGGATTAATCTCAATAGGTATGGAGATCAGTGGTGGGGCAGCGAAGATAGTAATGGTAATCGCCCTGATAGCGCTTATCAAAGGGGTCTTTATGCTAAAATCAAAAGCCGCGAACAGCATCATAGATTTTTTTAAAGATAAGCCAATCTCTGTATTTAGAATATGGGCAGGAATTCAGATCGCGATAGGCGCGTTAATACTGCTAATACAAAATCATTGATATTTTTCAATATTAATGATACAATA
>CAZDLP010000012.1:21976-26900 GCA_964506565.1 uncultured Planctomycetia bacterium | reverse complement strand
AATCAGAAAAGATAGAAGATGTAACCAATTTAAGCGCCCTTGCAGCAAAAATCATAAACCCAATCATAACAAAGACATATAAATATGTTACAGAACTGATGAAGATAATACTCAAAATACCCGCTGGACGGCCATCAGCGTATATCATAGAAAGAGGCAATCTCCTAGGTGATACTGCGCAAGTTATACCCAGAGAACTCTTAGAATTTTTTACTGAATTATATGATAAAAATGAAGCTAAGACCTATCTTATATTAGATATAAGTAAAAAGCGCCTTGCAGCACTGCTTGATGCTTATGGCCTAGAACCATGCGAATGTATTAAATCATCTGAAGAAATATTAGGTGGAGAATTTACAGATACAGCAGATGATCGCGCAGGGCGCATAAAAGCGCTTCTTGGATACGGTGAAGCATTTATAGGCAGCGGCATCAGGGCTAAACTAGGAATCGGCTCAAGTGCTACAAATATCGGCATTGTCGCAAATCCCATTGCTCCGGGAACAGAAGCGGAAGAGGAATTTAATACTTTATATCCGGAATCTATGCTAAAAAAAAGCGGCGCCAGAGTAACTAAAATGGTTTTAGATGACCCTGGCCAGACAGTCATATCCCTGCCGCAAGCCCTGCATGCGCTTGTTAAAGCAGTTGCTGCAAATAGAGATATCGGGCCCATCATAATACTACCGCCAATAGTGGCTCCCGATGCCATATTAGAGGCAATAATTCAATACAAAGAGGTCTTAAAACTCATACTTAAATCTGCATAACAACAGGTGATAGAGGCTATCGTTATGATAAAACTAAGAAAGATTATACAGTGCATCATAATCATTGTTTTTTTAATTAGCCATACAGGCCAGGCTTATGCCCTAAGACCTGTCGCCTTATCTAACACAGCAAAAAAAATACCCCTAGAAAACAACCTTACTTACCCTGCGTCTTTTATAGGCACGGAAAAAGAGAGGCAAAGCGAAGTAATAAAAGCAGTGAAAAATCTTTTTGAGGAGCTTTTGTCAATTCCGGACAGGTCTGGTACTATATGGTCAAGAATAACAGCACAGGTTGACATTACAATAAAACTATCAGGTTATTCCATAACCTTATCAAACGGAGACATAATAACTGAGTTTCATATATACGGTGAACGCGAATGGCCCACTTTTTATATTCCCTCTGAAGATTGCTATGTTACCATAACGATGGGCGAGAATCCTGTAGCATATGAACACTACCAAAATTTGTTTTACCTATTAAATGGTAACGAAATTGAACTCAATGAAAGCGCAGGGGCAGGATTTCCTCTTAAACTAGATCAGGAATGGGATGATTGGGACACTAAAAATAATAGGCTTTTTTCTGATAAGTATAGCCCTTATGAAACGGTTATTGATAAATTTGTTGCGAAATATGTACTGATAGCTTTGAGAGAGCTGTTATTGCAATATTCTGGCCGCACGATAAACATTTTTGACCTCTTCGGTGGTGCCGGCAGACTAATAAGCAACATTGACAAATCAATAAAAATGAATCCTTCGCTTTACACTCGAAACACGGAAAGAATAAAATATTTTCTTGGGGAACGAAATGAGATATCGGCAGATAGGGCTAAAAAGAGGCTAAAAGACGTTAATGTTGATGTGCATAATATAGATCTATTGGAATGCGGCAATTTACAAGATGAGATGAACGCGAAAGCAGATATAATTATATTCGAAGGGGCGCTGACAAGGCAGGTCATTGGCAATAAAGAAGATGCTGTATATATGATTAAGGAAGCCTATGAGGCGTTGCAACCTGGAGGATTCTGTATTTTAGCGGGATTTACAGGGATATGGCTTAAATCTTATGATTTTGAGGATGCTGGTTTTGATATTCTTAATATGAGCATACCACATAATACACTTAAGGATATATCAGGCAAACAGTTCTATATACTCCAAAAACCCACACCAAAAACGAATATGCAAACAATGGTTCCATCATCTGCTACGGCAACTACAGCGCCCTATTCTTATCCGTCCGATAAGGTTAGAGCATTTATACAATCCGCGGTATAATGTAAGCCGCAGATATGCCTACTACAAAAACAACTCTTAAACATTTCACTTGACCTATGTTGCTTTGCTTGGTATCTTATCCCTATACAATTACTATTATTATATACATAGATTGGTAGATTTTTATAAGCCAAGCAAGTAAAAGGGCAAAACAATTGAGTTTTGCGTCAAATTAATTCCTGAAGGGAAACGATTATCATATGAAGTTATTTAATGAATTAGGGCTGTCTCAAGAGGCTCTAAAGGTACTAAAGCAGAAGGGGTTTGAGGTACCAACCCCTATACAGGAAAAGATTATTCCGGTACTCCTTTCAGGAGAAAGGGATGTCGTTGGCCAGGCTCAAACAGGCACCGGAAAGACCGCGGCATTCGGCCTTCCGATCATTGAGATGATACCTGAAAGATCAGGCTCAATACAGGCGCTTGTACTTGCCCCGACAAGAGAGCTGGCAGTACAGGTCTCTGAAGAGATAAATTCACTAAAGGGAGATAAAAAGATAAGCGTTCTTCCTGTATATGGCGGTCAATCTATTGATCTACAGCTAAGGCATCTAAAAAAGGGCGTTGATATAGTCGTAGGAACACCCGGTAGGATACTTGATCATCTAAGACGCCGCACATTAAAACTGGACAAGATATCTTTCCTCGTACTTGATGAAGCTGACGAGATGCTTAATATGGGGTTCTTAGAAGATGTTACAGAGATCATGAAGAAGACCTCAGTCGAAAAGCGCACCTTGCTCTTTTCAGCTACTATGCCGCGCGAGATAATCGATATAGCAAAAAAACATATGCGCGGTTATGACGTATTCAAGGTAACTCAGGGTCAACTTACGGTCAGCCAAACAGATCAGATATATTTTGAGGTATCTACAGCGGACAGGTTTGATGCTTTGTGCAGGATAATAGATATTGAAGAAGGTTTTTACGCGCTTGTCTTTTGCAGGACAAAGATAGATGTAGATACTGTTGGAAACCGTCTTGCTGAGCGTGGCTATGACGCGGCATCCTTACATGGCGATATGTCACAGAATATTAGAGAGAAGATACTGTGGAAATTTAAGGCAAAAAAAGTCACTATACTTGTAGCAACCGATGTAGCGGCCAGGGGCATAGATGTCCACAATCTTACGCATGTTATAAATTACGCCCTTCCACAGGACCCGGAATCATATGTCCATAGGATAGGACGTACAGGCCGGGCAGGCAAAGAGGGTACTGCCATAACATTTATAACACCTACGGAATACAGGAAGTTGCAGTTTATCAGCAAAATGGCGCAGGCAGATATCCGTAAAGCGAAACTACCAAAAGTAAAAGACGTTATAAATACAAAAAAACTCAGGATCAAGTCAAGCGTTGAAGAGATCGTAAAATTAGATCCAAATCCCGTTTATGCTGAAATGTCCAGGGATCTCTTAAAAGATAATGAACCTGAGGCGATAATCTCCGCGCTCCTACAGCATTCGTTTCGCGGCGCTTTGGATGAAAAGAATTACTCTGAGATAGAAGATGCCGTTGTGGACGTAAGGGGAAAGACACGGCTTTTTGTAACCCAGGGTAAGCAAGACAAGCTTACGCCCAAGGAATTAATAAATATCATCAAAAGTAAATGCCGCATCAGCCCTGAGAATATCAAAGATGTCCAGGTTCTTGATAAATTCTCTTTTGTTACACTACCTTTCCACGAGGCTGAGACAGTCCTGTCATTCTTCAAGAATAACAAGGGCAGAACAAAGCTGCATATAACCAAGGCCAAATCAAGCAGGTCAAGCGCGCCAAGCTGGTCAAACAAATCAAGCAGGTCAAATAGGTCAAGCAAGTCAAGTAGGCCAAGAAAATCAAGCAGGTCAAAGAAGCCAAGAAGATAGAATAACAAGAAAGCAAATAGATACGCCCCCTATTTTTAATAAAGAAACATTCGAAAGCAAATAGAGGCGTATCTATTGTTTTTTCAATATGGATATTGATATGAATAAAAGAGAGCAACTCCAGCCTAAAAAAGGCGGGATGCGCGAGATGATGATTATCGCGATACCGATGATAATATCACAAGCGTGTTATACGCTCATGACCTTTACAGACCGGATGTTTTTATCTCGCTTAGGCCCGGAATACATGAACGCCGCAATGGGTGGCGGGCTTACGGTCTTTATGATGATGACCTTCTTCTGGGGCCTTACCGGGTATGCGACAGTCCTGGTGGCACAGTACCTGGGATCCGGTAACAAAAAACATTGCGCGATAGCGATTACCCAATCAGTGATTATAGTATTTCTCGCGTATCCGATTATTTTAGCGTGCCGCCCTCTGGCTCACGGCCTATTCACTTTTATGGGCATAACGCCCAAACAACTTGCGCCCCAAAAACTATATTTTGATATATTATTATATGCAGTCATTTTTAGCTTGCTTAGGAACTCCTTTAGCTCATTCTTCTCAGGCATAGGCAAAACAAAGATCGTAATGATAGCCTCGTTTACAGCCATGTCAGTTAATATCTGCGTTAATTATCTTCTCATCTTCGGCAAATTCGGATTTCCCGCACTGGGGATAAGGGGAGCGGCTTATGGGACCATTATAGGCGCTGGCTGCGGCCTTTTTGTATTATTAGCGGCATATTTCAGCAAAGCGAACAGAGAGAAATATGGCGTACTTAAATCTTTTCGTTTTGACCGAAAGGTAACAGGCATACTTCTGCACTTTGGTTATCCTGCAGGGCTGGAGATGTTCCTTAATCTCCTGGCATTCGATATAATAATCATGATATTTCACTCTATGGGTCCGGTCGCGGCAACAGCGTCAACAATCGTATTTAATTGGGATATGGTCTCATTTGTACCTCTGCTTGGAATGGAGATAGG
>CAZDLP010000012.1:0-21876 GCA_964506565.1 uncultured Planctomycetia bacterium | reverse complement strand
TCGTATTTAATTGGGATATGGTCTCATTTGTACCTCTGCTTGGAATGGAGATAGGAGTAATAAGCCTTGTCGGGCGATATATGGGGGCGGGGGATCCTGCCACAGCGCACAAATCGACCATGTCAGGTTTAAAGCTCGGGCTTATATATTCCTCGTTTATTCTGTTCTTTTTTATAATCTTTCCATCAAACCTTGCTGAAGTGTTCCGTCCGGCAACCATGGGAGATGTCTTTATTCAGGCTAAACCTATAGCTGTATTTATGATTCGCATGGCAGCTCTTTACGTACTTGTTGAGGCGATGTTAATTACATTTATCGGGGCATTGCGCGGGGCAGGAGACACCTTTTGGGCGATGTTTATCTCAGTAGCCTTACACTGGATAATAGTCCCTATATTATTTATTATGCTTAAAGTCATAGGACTGCCTTTGCAGATATGCTGGAGCGTGATGGTAGCTATATTTTTCTTATTTTCTTTTGTCCTTTATCTTAGGTACAGATCAGGGCACTGGAAGAAAATAAAGGTAATTCGCCCACCGTTACCTGCTAAAGCAGCTCTTATACATAACGATTTTCACGAGCCTGCTGATCTCTGAGAAACAAGTGCTGCATTAATATATAGCGACACAACACTGTCGTTGTAGTATAATATAATAAATTATTATGTCACCAAAGACTAAAAGCTATGACAAGAAGATATTCCGCCTGCTCTATTGCCTAAACAAGCTCGATAGAGGCGGCAAGGTCTGCACACGCGAGCTCTCCCGTGAATTTAATGTCTCCTTGCGCACAGTCCAAAGAGACCTTGAACTGCTTAATATGGCGGGTTTTCCGCTCGCACCTTCCGATAAAGGCACTCACTCATTTGCCGATGGTTTCTCTCTAAAAAAACTGATGCTCTCAAAAGAAGAAGCATCTTTACTGTCTTTTATGCTGGAGGTATCTAAAAGCCTTGGCAGGGACTTTGAAGAGAGTTTTGGCCAGCTTCTTAAAAAGGTTCTTACCCCTGAGGCGGAACCGATGTTCTATGCCAAGATACCCGAAGGCATTAAGATGGATAAACAGTATCCGTTTATGAATGACTTAAAGACCGCGGTTAATCAGCATAAGAAGTGCGAGGTCCATTACGTAACTGAAGATAAGGATAAGAGATTTGCAATCCACCCGCTTAAGGTTATATTCTTTGATGGGTTCTGGTACCTTTTGGTAAGAACCGATGAAGATGAAAGGATAATACGCTTAAGGCTTGAATGCATAAGGCAGATAATACCCAAAACCCAAAAATTTGAGGTCCCGGTCAACTTGAAGGCCATGCTTGATGAGAGCGTGAATATCTGGTTTTCTGACCAGCGAAACAAAAAAGTCCTGCTTAAGGTTGATAAAGAGGCAGCGCGCTTTTTCAAAACCAAAAAATATCTACCCTTACAAAAGATAGTAAAGCAAAACAAGGATGGCTCTATGCTTGTCCAGGCTATGGTAGCCCAGGATATGGAGGTTCTGCCGACAATACTTCTCTGGATACCTTACGTTAGGGTCATAACACCTAAAAAACTAGCACTTGATATAAAGGATATTGTCAGGGAATACCACGAATCACTTTAAAAAAAGGAGAAGAGATGTACAAGGTTGATATCGTAAATAAAAGCGGTTATTCGTTTAAAGCTACGTCAGATGGACATGAATTTTATATAGACGCAAAGGGCAATGGGCCATCACCATCGAGCCTTTTTTTGGCAAGCCTGGGCAGCTGCATAGGGGTCTATATCCGCAAATACTTAGATGGGGTAAAGATAGAATCTGATAAATTCACCGTAGAAGTAGAGTCTGAATTTGCCAAGGAGAGGCCCATTTCCTTTAAAGAGATAAGGGTAAGGATAAACTTAGAGGACATGGATATCGATGAAAAGAGAAAAAAATCCCTACTTCATTTTGTTAAGAACTGCCCTATTCACGGCACCATTAGTTCAAAACCCACGATTGATATCGATATATCATAATTATCCTCAAGTTAGTCTTGAAAACAAAAATAAGCCACTCTTAAAAAGAGCGGCTTATTTTTTTCTAATATCTGCGCCACGACACAATGCTGTCGCGCATAAATATTATAATAGCCCCGTACTCTAAAAAGAAACACAAAAAGGCTTAAGGGGCTAATCTCAGCTTTACCCTCCTTTTCAAAAGATTTGCCTCTTAAGCCCTCTCCGTAATCATTTAGCCAAAGGAAAGGGGGCAAAAGATGAAACAGGTCTTTTTCTCGGTAGCAAGCGTACTTCTGTTTATCCTGATAAGCAGCGCTATAGCCTTTAACCCATTAACAGTACCTATAAAGCTTAAACTGATACGCGACAAGTCTCTTTCAGGGCAAATAGTAAATACTCAAATAGATAAAATTCAGGACAAGGCTAAAAGGTCAAATAAATATTAATGGTTCGTAAAAACAACCGGATAGGGGTAAAACGTGAAAAAAGCATTAACACCAGTAATTGTAGCTATTATAACGGGATTATTCTTGCTCGCGATAGCAAGCATTACATCAGATACAGTTCTTAATCTTCAGAAAAAAGGTTTTCTTAAAGTAAAGGGTTTCGCGAAACAGCAAATCAGTTCTGATATAGGATTCTTAGAAGCTACTATATCGACAGAGAGCAAAAACCTAAAATCATGCTACGCTAAACTAGCCAAAGATCGGGAAAAGGTGAGTGTTTTTCTCAAAGAAAAATATTCTATCACGGAGGATGAGTTTGAACTGCGCCACGCGAGCATAAATGAGATATATAGAAAGGATTCCAAGGGCTATAGCACAAATAAACTTGAAAAATATATACTAAAACAGAATATAAGGGTTGAGAGCATTGACGTTAACAAGATAACAAGGGTAGCCTCCGGACTTATCGATATAGTGGGCGAGGACGTAAATATATCCATAAACCGGCCTGAATATATATACACAAAACTTGATGACCTGAAGGTCACTATGATAGGCAGGGCCAGTGCCAACGCCAGAGAGCGCGTTAAGGCGGTAACGAAAAACGGTAAGGTGCGGCTTGGCCCTATAGCGTCTGTAAGGGTTGGAATATTCCAGATAACGCCTGTCCACTCGACCAATATATCAAACTATGGCATAAACGACACAACCACAATAGAAAAAGAGATTAAAAGCGTAGTTGAGATAAAATATTTTGTAAAATAAGTGTAATGCTATGGCATCAAAAGCGTGTATTAACAAAAGTAATATTTATACTACTTATGCTTGACAAATATTACTTTTATATGTATACTTGTTTTGGAGGTGAAAAATATGAAAGGTGTAATGTCAATAAAGATAGAAAAGGCTCTTATGCAAAAAATAAAGGACTTTTGTAATGATCATGGCCTAAAACAAGGGTTCTTTGTTGAAAAGGCATTAAGAGAGCAGCTGGAAAGAGAAGAGATGGCTGAGGATATAATCGAGCTTAAGCAGCTTCGCTACCAGGAGAGATCCTCTGAAGATTTTAATAATTATCTTAAAAAGAGAAAAGAATGAAATACGCTCTAAAGATAATACATAAGGCCCAAAAAGACTTAGATAGTATCAAGGGAAAAGACTTTAATTTTATAAAAAAAAAGATCCTTTCGCTATCAAGCAACCCCAGGCCTTTTGGTTGTAATAAACTCATCCAAGAAGAAGGGTATCGCATAAGAGCGGGTAATTTTAGAGTCTTATATAGAATTAATGATTCCGAAAAACAAGTGATAATATACAGAGTAAAACATAGAAAACAATCCTACAGATAGCACTTAACGCATAAACCTATATAAAAATCCATGCAAATTATAATCAATCGTGAAAAAAAAGATGGGAGCGCTAGCTCTATTGAGCTTAGAACAAGCAATTCCTGTATCCTTATTGGCTTAGGCATGCCACTTATCACTGATAAGCCAGGAGGTATTGACGGCATACTCATATCGCATCTTTTGCCCAATCATTATACACGCCTGAAACAAATAGACCAAGCTATCCCAATATACATGAGCAAGCCAGCTAATGAGCTTATCAATATACATAACACCTTTGCCGCTAAAAATGATTGCAAGCCAAATATTTTGATAATAAAACATATGAGGCCATTTCAAATCAAGGACTTTAAGGTTACGCCGTATCTTATCGATGATTCAGCGCTTAGTGCCTTAACATTCTCAATAAAAGCTGGCGCTAAATCAGCATTCTACATAAACAACCTTACTAATAACAGTAAAAATAATAGCATATTGATTGAAAAGATATTTAAAGACCACCCTCAAGGGCTGGATTGCCTTTTAACCGATAGCCTCGAAACAGAAGACTGCGCACAAAATAACAAAAGGCCTCTACAGGTGCGCATAGAGACTGTCCTTCGAACGAACAAAAATATTACGTTTCTTCATACGCCTTCAGAAGACATAGATGGGATCGTTTCAGCTTATAGTGCTTGTTCAAAAACAGGTTTAATATTCGTCATAGATATATACACGGCATTTTTGTTGGATAAGCTAAGAAAGGTTTCAAAGGCTATACCACAGCTTGACTGGAAGAATACAAAAATACGATTTACCAAAGACCAGGCCGATCTCCTAGCCAACGCGGGATACAATACACTGCTATACGCGTACAATAAACATAAGATCGATCTTTTTGATATTAATCGTTACAAGAGAAATATCCTAATGACAGTAAGGGATAATACTGAATTCACAGGAACCATAAAAGATATAGACCGCGTCACCGGGGCAAAGCTAATATCAACCGTGCGCGAAGGTTGTTTAAGTGAAAAACTTAAGGGCTATTGCGCGCAAAAAGGAATTGAGATAGAATATATCCCCGCTTATACCTACAAAAAGGCAGAGGCGTTAAAAGTGGCTGTAAATGCCTTAAGTCCTAAAACGATAATACCTATCCAACTATCCCCAACAGTAAAATATTCTCAACTATCCAGCAATATCAAGATCATAGACAGTAAAGAAGTAATTGATATCCGATAGCCCGCCGCGCTACTTATTCACTTTATATATAAAGATATTGACAAGCAAAATGAGAATATGCTATATTTATATACTTAGTAATATATAATAGCAAATTATTCGACATCTTTGCGCTTGTTAGGCCTAAGGCTACTTAAGTTGAGACACAAACCAAGTTCAAAAAGGCTAATATAATAATGAAAGATATCTACTCATCATACATAACAGACGATGCATGGCTCATCAAAAATACAGAATGGGCCAGGCCCATGCAAAGTATAAGGGAGTCCCAGTTTGCTCTGGGCAACGGTTATATCGGCATAAGAGGCGTGCTAGAGGACATCCCCTATGATGCCTTACCAGGCACCTACATAGCCGGCGTCTATGATAAGATGGGCTCTCAGGTTGATGAGCTTGTAAATCTGCCAAACCCTGTAAATTTCAAATTTACCGTAGAAGGTCAAAAGTTGGATGTCATTGCCGCGGATGTATTGAGCCATATGAGAGCGCTTAATATGAAAAAGGGGCTCTTGGTACGCCACGACATCTATAGAGACGCTCACAAAAAATGTTATGACTACCAATCCCTTAGATTCATCTCTATGCATCAAAAAAATACAGGGGTCATAAGAATAGCCCTTACATCATTAGATCAGGATTGCGTTGTTGACGTCAACACAGGTATCGATACCTCGATTGCTAACGCCGGAGTATTAAGCGAGGGGCAAAAGCGTCACTTTCGGGTCTGCGAACTTGGTCAGCAGGACAATGCCGGCTACCTGGTCATAGAGACGTTCGATAAAAAAAACATAATAACTTATTGGAGCGGGTTCCATTATCAGATAAACGGAAAAGAGATATACGCCCAGGATAATGTATTTCAATTAAAGCTCAAAAAGAACCAAACGGTAATCTTTACAAAGATATTCACCATAAAAGACTATCCATATAAACAAGGCCACGCGGATTACAAGAAAAAGAGCTTGGCGATCTTTAAAGGTGCCCTCAACAAAGGCTTCTTAACACTCTTAGACGAACATATAAGTGCGTGGGATAAAAAATGGAAACGCTCTGACGTTGTAATAAAGGGCACCGCGAACCTCCAGCAAAACTTACGATTTAATATATATCACATGCTCACCTGCGGAATATCAAACAACGGCTTATCCAGTATAGGCGCGCGCGCATTGAGTAGTGAAGGCTATCGGGGACATATCTTCTGGGATACAGAGATATTCCTATTTCCATTCTATCTCTTCAATTATCCGGATATCGCGAAAAGCCTATTGCTTTACAGGTACAAGCGCCTGAATAAAGCGAAGGAACTTGCGTTAGCAGCCGGATACAAGGGCGCTAAATTCCCTTGGGAATCTGCCTCAACAGGAGACGAGGAGACGCCCGGGTGGGCAAAGGATATTGATAGCAAAGTAACCAGGGTCCATACGCACGAATACGAGCACCACGTAACCGCGGATATAGCTTACGCTGTATATAAATATTTTGTAGTCACAGAAGATAACTCTTTTATGGAAAAATATGGCTATGAGATGCTTGCAGAAACCGCCAGATTTTGGGCATCGCGGGTCAAATTCAACAAGAGGACAAAAAAATACGACATCCTGAATGTAATCGGACCCGATGAGATACATATAGATGTAAAGAATAACGCCTTTACGAACATGATGGCCAAGTGGAATCTCATTACAGCTAGTAAGCTGCTTTTTAAACTTCGCGGAGAAAGAGCCGGCCTTTATAAGAAACTTAGACAACAACTCAATCTTAAGACATCTGAGATACAAGAGTGGAAAAACATAGCATCGCGCATTAGTTTTCTTGTAAATAAAAAAGGTATTATCGAGCAATTTGAAGGCTATTTCAAGCTTAAAAATGTTACGCTTACAGAGACCGATGAGAATGGCATCCCCGAGATACCGGTAAGGCCGTCAACTAAAAATCTGGCGCTGACTCAGTTAGTCAAACAAGCGGATGTAGTAATGCTCTTATATCTTCTAGGCGATGTGTTCAGCGATAAGACAAAAAAAGATAACTACAACTACTATATCGAAAGGACACTGCACAGGTCATCACTGAGCCCTTCTGTGCATTCAGCGGTCGCGTGCGAATGCAACGATATGCAGCGGGCTTACAACTTATTCAACCTTTCCTTACGCGCGGATATAAGCAATATACACAACAATACACACGAAGGCATACACGCCGCCTCTTTAGGCGGTACATGGCAGGCGATGTTATTTGGTTTCTGCGGATTAAAGGTAGCCAAGGAAAAGCTATCGATAAACCCTAAGATACCACGCACATGGCGCGAGGTAGCATTTTCTCTATACTGGAAACGGTCCCTGCTTGATTTTAAGATCACTAACAGCAGCGTCAGGGTAAAGATGCATTCTCGCGTTAAAAAAGAACAAGAGCTTATAATATATGGGCGCAGATATCACATTAAGCCTGGAAGGTGGCAGGACATACAGCAGCCATCAAGGCGCAACAAAGAAAGGTACTGTTACTCATGAAAGAGAATAGTTTAAATATCGTTCATTTGCACTGGGGATTTCCTCCGATCATAGGAGGCGTAGAAACACATCTGACTATTATACTACCTAAAATGGCTGAACTAGGACACAAGGTTTACCTGCTAACCGGTTCCGTTGAAGGGGTTGATACCAGATCTGATTATCGCGGGGCAGAGATCGTTCGCACACCTTTGATGGATCTCAACTGGCTATATAAAAGGGGCTTGGAGAATCTTGAAGAGGAGATAGAGACTACATTTTCCACATTCTTTGATGAATCAAGACCCGATATCATACATGCGCATAATATGCACTATTTCAGTAAACCACATACCAGGATACTGGAAAAACTAGCAAAAGAGCGCAATGTACCGTTGATACTTACGGCTCATAATACCTGGGATGACCTTCTCTTTATGGAACTTACAAATAAGATAGACTGGGCGCAGATTATCGCGGTAAGCCATTTTATTAAGAAGGAGATAATAGGTATCGGTGTTGATGATAGAAAGATAACCGTAGTTCACCACGGAGTCGACCATAATAAATTCACACCTGATGTTGAACCGGGCGATATCCTGGATAAATATCCACAGCTTAAAGATAGAAAAGTAATATTTCATCCGGCACGCATAGGCCTGGCAAAAGGTTGCGATGTAAGTATAAAAGCGATTAATATCATCAAAAAGAAGCATCCTGACGCTATGCTCGTTCTGGCAGGCTCAACGAACATCATTGACTGGGGCGAGACACAGCAAAAAGACATAGCGTATATGGTAAGCCTTATCAAGCACTTTGGCCTGGAAAACGATATACTGATAGATACCTATGCGCTTGAAGATATAAAAAAGCTATATGCGCTCAGCAAGGTATGCCTTTACCCCTCAACAAGCTCAGAACCTTTTGGCCTGACCATGCTTGAGGCTATGGCTTCCGCAAAACCTATCATAGTAACAAACATGGGCGGTATGCCTGAGATCGTTAAAGACTCGATTAACGGGTTTGTTGTGCCGGTAAGGGATTTTGAAATGCTCGCCGCTAAAACAAACACGCTTTTAGATGATGAGCGCCTATGTGACCGTTTGGGCTACACAGGCAGGCAGATGGTAGAATCCCAATACACTGATGATCGCGTTACAATAGATACCATCAATGTATACAATAGGATTCTTATGAATAAGGGCATCACAATAGAAAATCGCGACAAGGTAACTGCCTAACAACAGAAGGGTGTGAGTATAAAAATATAATCATTATGCATCATACCAATTTGCCCAAAAAAAATAGGATCATAATCAGCGACATAATCCGCTCAAGAAGAAAAACCTTGAGCCTTGAGATATCACAGGATGCCAGATTAATTGTCAGGGCACCTAAAAAAACACCCCTTAGCTATATCGAAAGACTCGTTCTGCAAAAACAGTTCTGGATACTTAAAAAACAAAGTATAACCCTTAACAGAGCTAAAAAATACTCCGCAAAAAAATTCGTAGATGGTGAAGATTTTCTGTATTTAGGGGGTACCTATAAATTATCAATAGGTGAGTTGACTCACCTGCCAATTCTATTCGATAGGGGTTTTATACTCTCAAAGCAAAGACTCTCAAATGCCAAAAATATTTTTACCGGCTGGTATAAAGAAAGGGCTCACGAGAAGATACATGAAAGGCTCGCGCTCTATTCTCACGCGACAGGGCTTAAATACGCTAAATTCGCTATCTCAGGGGCAAAAAAGAGATGGGGCTCCTGCAGTATAAAAGGTAACCTGCGCTTTACCTGGCGGCTCATAATGGCGCCAATAAAGGTTATTGACTATGTTGTGGTCCACGAACTTGCCCATGTAGCGGTCAAAAACCATTCAAGAGACTTCTGGACAAAGGTCAGAACCATTATGCCTGATTACAAGCCAGCCAGAGACTGGTTGAAGCATAACGGATGCCTATTGAGGCTTTGAAACACTTTAAGTTTTATAGATTTTTAAAAACCATATAATTACCTAAAAAGCAGTGTTATTTTATTATAATTTGATTTTTTATTAGAAGTCAGATGTATTAGTACTATAATATGTCTACTTACCATAAAGCCAGCGCAAATGGCAATTAAAATAAAGGGGCCACTGATGAAAATATTATCCACAATTCTTCTACTAGTTTTTGTAACTTTCTTACCATTTTCAAACTCGGCTTTCTCTAAAGAAGAGAATAATCTGCCTAATGTAACTATCATCACAACAGGCGGTACCATCGCGGAGAAGATAGACCCTAAGACCGGCGGGGCCGTTCCCGCTCTTTCAGGTAAGGACCTTATAGCCGCTATACCATCTTTGGCAAAAATAGCTAATATAGATGTGGTAAACTTTTGCAATATAGACAGTTCACAGATGACCCCTGAAATATGGGCTGGTCTTAGCAAAAAAACCGATGAGCTATTAAGTAATCCGAAGATAAAAGGTGTTGTTATTACACACGGAACAGATACGATGGCTGAGGGGGCATATTTTCTTAATTTAACCCTCAAAAGCGAAAAGCCTGTTGTCGTTGTCGGCGCCATGAGAAGCGCTGCCGAACTTTCCGCTGATGGGCCGGACAATATATCAAACGCGGTAAGACAGGTCTGCTCTGACAACGCGCAGGACTGGGGCGTTACCCTTACCATGAACCAATACATAAATTCCGCCAGAGACGTCAGAAAGACACAGACAACAAATGTACAGACATTCAACTGCGGCGAAAAAGGCTACCTAGGTTATATCTCCATGAACAAGGTCAAACGTTTTCATGACGCGCCAAGTCAGGTCAAGCTTGACATCCCTGAAAAACTACCAAAGGTTGATGTCATAGCGGATTTCGCGGGTGCTGACGGTTCACTTATACGCTATTCTGTTGATAATGGCAGTAAAGGCATAGTTGTAGTAGGTGTCGGCGCAGGCAATGTAAACGATAATGTATATGGCGCTATTAAATACGCCTTAAGTAAGAATATACCGGTTGTATTAACATCAAGGGTATTTAACGGAAGCGTTGAACCGATATACGCTGATCAAGGTGGTGGGGCAACATTAAAAAAAGCTGGTGTCATATTAGGCGGCGATCTCATACCTTTTAAGGCAAGATTATTATTAATGCTAGTTATACCGCAAGCAGAGTCAGACATGGAAAAAATTAAAGAGATATTCGCGCGCACTTTGTAAAACGTCTCGTTTTCATTATTAAAATAGGAGGGGCAACTCTTGTCACAATACTACTCAGCAAAACGAACAAAGAACATATACGATCCTTCTTCCTCAGCGCCTTTTAAGCTCAGCAGAAGCAAGATAGAGCTCTTTATCGATTGTCCTAAATGCTTCTACGTGGACAGGCGATTAGGAACAGGTAGGCCTCCGGGATTCCCTTTCAATTTAAATAGCGCGGTAGATACGCTCTTAAAGAAGGAGTTTGATATCTTACGAGAAGATCAAAGAGCGCACCCATTAATGATGAAATACGGCATAGACGCTATTCCAGCTAAACATGAAATGCTTAACCAGTGGCGGGAGAATTTTAAAGGCGTACAATATCTCCATGAACCAACCAACCTTCTAATAACCGGTGCTATTGATGATCTATGGCTAAACCCTGATAATGAGTATATAGTAGTAGATTATAAAGCTACAAGCAAGAACGAGGCTATAATAGAACTTAATAAGGGTTGGCAGGATAGCTACAAGCGACAGATGGAGATATACCAATGGCTCTTGCGCAAAAATGAGTTAAAGGTATCAGATACAGGCTATTTTGTATATTGCAACGGCAGAACAGACCTTGAAAAATTCGATGGTAAACTCGAATTTGACACTACTGTGATCGCGCATAAAGGCAACGACAACTGGGTAGAGGGTGTAATCAAAGATATCCATGCCTGCCTCAACAGTAACAATGTGCCTGAAAAAAATGAAGATTGCGACTATTGCGCCTACAGAGAGGCTTCACAAGATGCATTAGAAAGGGCCACAGGAGATGAATGCGGGGTAAACAATAATGGCTAAGCAGACTATCACAAGAAGGCAAAAGAACATATCCAGGTTACTTAAAGAGCGCAAGCAGGCCCATCCGGACAAATTAAAATCAAGGCAGAAAAATCTTTACAAACCTAAATCTCAAGTGTAGTATATTAGGATGATATCACGCAAGGGAGGATATATGAATAAACTTATTATTGCATCACTATGCATAGTGTTTTTAGCTGGCTGTTCAACCGCAAGCTCACATAAAAAATCAGTTCAATCTGATGCCGGTGACAGAGTAACCGTAGGCAAGGTTCAGCGCGAGATCCGTATAGGGATGCCGTCAGCCAAGGTTATAGAAGTCCTCGGCTCACCAAATATCTTAACGACTGACGAGAACAGGCAAGAAGTATGGGTCTATGATAAGATCGCTACTGATATAGTCCATTCGAATAATCAGGGTGAGGTATGGTTGATAATAGGCGCTGTCAGCGGATCTTCCGGGGCAACCTCTACATCTCAGAGAACCTTAACAATAGTAATTAAGTTTGATAAAGAGAATAAGGTTCGCGACTTTTCATACCACTCATCGAGTTTTTAAGGTGGGTTATATGAAAAAATCCGCTGCCTCTCTTAGATATCTATTCGTCGCGGTAATATGCTTGGTATTGTCAGGGTGCGTCACACCCCCAAAAGGTTTCCTGCAGCCAAGCGATGATTATCTAAGACATAGGCAATTGCAGATACGCCAGTACGACACAAAGGATCAAAAGCAGATCATAACAGCTGTCGCTGGGGTATTGCAGGATTTGGGCTTTACATTAGGTGAGAGCGAAACTGAACTAGGGCTTGTATCCGCATCCAAAAAGACAGATGCTAAACACGCAGGCCAGATTGCCGGTGCGGTTGTAATCGATATCTTATCAGGGATATCCAGCTCCAAGTCCAATGCTACGGCAGGGTGTGATAAGACACAAGTAGTCAAGGCCTGTGTCATTGTTATGCCTTCCCAAAATGGCAAAAAGACAATCGTACGCGTTACTTTCCAGCGCATTGTCTGGAACATGGACAACCAGATAAGCAGGGTAGAGTCTATTAAACTGCCTGAGATATACCAGAAATTCTATGAGAGTCTGTCAAAAGCGATATTCCTGGAGGCTAATCAGATATGAAGAATCTTAGAAAAAACAGCTATATTATAATTTTATTAGCCTTATTGTTTCTTGTATCCGGGTGTGCGACTACGGCCAATAAAGCATTCGAAACGAGCAGCAGCCAGGTAAAATTACGTAGCATGCAAACAAGGGTATTTGATACCATAGATAAGAAGAAAATGATGCAAACAATAATAGGCACGATGCAAGATCTCGATTTCGTAATAGATAACGCGGATCTTATGCTAGGCTCTGTTACAGGATCCAAATTTATAGGCTATGCAATAGTTACGATGACCGTGACTGTCAGGCCAAGAGGAAAGACCCAGCTTCTGGTGCGCGCTAACGCACAGCATGGTATCAAATCTATAGAGGATCCTAAAACATACCAGGACTTTTTCGCGGCCTTAGGAAAAAGTATATTCCTGACCGTGCATCAAGTCGATTAATAAAACGGGCTACAAAAAAACAATAAACTCTGCTAAAGGGGTCTTTAACAGAGCAAAAGAAAAGAGGAGGTACGGGATGAATAAGGTTGCAATTTCAGTATTGGCATTAGCGCTTATGCTGTCTGTTTCAGGATGTATAAGCAAGAGCGAGCATGATGCAGTACTCCAGGCAAAAGTAACAGCGGATAAGAAATGCGCTATGCTTACGCAGGAGAACAAGGGCCTAAAAAGTCAGACTTCTATACTTGCACAGGTTAAAAGGCAGCTCACCGTACTTACAGATGATAATAAGCGTTTAAACAACGAAGTCTCTAAGCTAAAGAAGGACAAAGAGAGCCTTACACGGCAATTGCAGCAGGCTAAGACACAAGCAAAAACCGTAGCCAATGAACCTGCCAAGGCACAAGCAGTTAGCGCGCCTACAACACAGTAGAATAGAGAATAAGGGGACGGGCCTAAAGGGGACACCCTTAAGCACGAATTTGTTCGGATTTTACATTTTTTGCTATTATGCGAACTGTTAGCATCTACTAGAACACAGCTCACTATCTTCTGAGCTGTGTTCTAGTAAACTCTATTTGTATAATAAGTTACAATCTCTCATGGTTTATGACATATATTAAAAAAACATTGATCTTATATTAGCATCAATAAAATTAGACTTGACAGCAAAATCTTGATGTGCTACTATTTTACAAATCGTGCTATTAGGAGAATATATGTCTGAATTGATTCGTTTTGGTATATCCCTTGAAAAAGACCTGCTAAACAAGTTTGATAAGCTTATCAATGCGCAGAACTATCCAAATCGCTCAGAGGCCTTTCGCGACCTGATAAGAGAAAAACTCATAAAAACAGAGTGGCAGAGTAGTGGCAATGTTGCCGGCACAATAACACTTGTCTATGATCATCACAGGAGAGACCTTTTAAACGCTCTTACGGATATTCAGCACGATTATCATAACCTGATCATCTCCAGCCAACATATCCACCTGGACCATAATAACTGCCTGGAAATAATCGTTGTAAAGGGTAAGTCAAAAGAGATAGAAGTCCTTACAAATAAGCTTAAATCGACTAAAGGCGTAAAGCATGGCCAGCTTAGCATGGCAACTACAGGTAAAGGCCTCAAGTAAAATTTTTTTACTATTCAGTAGCACGAATTTCATATTCATAACACGAGGATAAGAAAATAATGAAAAACATAGCTATGATCCGACCAGACACCTGGAGACAGTCACAAGGGGGGAGGTCGAATATGCGAACAAAGGGGTTAGTTAGAGGTATTGCATTAGTAATATTTTTACTTGCTAACACCTGTAGCTTGGCATTCGCAGCAGAAACAGTGTCAAATGAAGAACTCATTAAAGAACTCAAGGCCATGAAAGAGGTAATCGCGAAACAAGGGGAACGTATCGCGCAACTGGAAAACCAAGTTAATCAGGAGACTCAAGAGAACGATCGAGGACGAAATGTCCGAGGAAGTGCCGAGAGCTCCGCGAACGACCAGCAGGAAAAAATTGATAATAAGCTTAAGGGGTTGAAAAAAGAGGATATATCAAAGCGGATGAAGAGTGAGATGAGCCTGCTTGAGAGCATACCGGGCGGGCTTAATATCGGCGCTGGCATAACCTTTGTCGGGCAAGGGACTCAAAACGCGAATAACGCCTCTGCAGCTACGGATGGCGAAGACTCCAGGTTTGACGGATCATATTCGATTGACGTTGAGATTGAAAAAGAATTTGATGATTATGGAATGGCTTTTGTCCATATGGAGGCAGGCCAGGGCGATACTGTAGAGGGCGAGTTAAGCGTATTTAGTAATGTCAACAGAGACGCCGGAGAGACTCAAGCACATGTTGATATTACAGAAGCATGGTATGAGCAGTATCTATTCAAGAATCAACTTACGATTACAGGCGGTAAAATAGACGCAACAGGATACATCGATACCAATGAATACGCAAATGACGAATGCACACAGTTCTTGGGTCGTATCTTCCGCAATTCAGCTGTTATAGATTGGCCTGATGATAACGCCTTTGGTGGAAGGGTGTATATCACGCCAGAGCAAATAGACTTTATAGATATCGAAGCGGTTTGCATGGATGAGAACGGAAACTGGGAAAACCTCTTTAACAAGCCTTTTGTAGCGACACAACTAAACTTCATGCCGGCAAAGGCATTTAACTACGATGAAGAGAGCTGGGCAGGAAATTACAGGGCGTATCTTTGGTATAATGGCGCGTTACATTCAAAGGTAAATAATGAAGATGAAACAGAGAAAGGCAATATCGGTTTCGGGTTAAGCTGTGACCAGATGCTAACAGAGGTATATGGCGTTTTTGGCCGTTTTGGCTGGACAGACCCTAAAAAGAATAATCTCGAATATGACTGGTCCGCCGGCGCGCAGATGATCGGCCGTTACTGGAAAAGAGAGGATGATCGCATAGCCATAGCTGTAGGGCAGGCTATCCCCGGAAAAAAATACAGGGATGTAAATGAATTCGATAGCGCTGAAACACACCTCGAGGCATATTACGCCTTCAAGGTGAATAACCACCTCACAATCACCCCGGATATGCAGGCTATATGGAAACCTAACGGCGGTGGAACTACTACTGACAAAGAGAGTGATACGATATTAGTTTATGGGGTCAGGGGTCAGGTAGATTTTTAGTACAAAACGCACGCATATTTAATCAGAAACATATAACAAAAAAGGAGGGGAGAAAGATGCATGTTCCAAATTCTATGCTACAAGGGCATATATGTCCGGTTACGGCTCTGGTAGGCGCAGTAGGTGTCGCTATCGCGGCAATAGTAGCGTTTCGTTCAAAAAATAAACCAACCGCGGCACGGTTTGGCGCGATTACAGCCCTTATCTTCGCGGCTCAAATGATAAATTTTCCTATTCTGGATGGCACCTCCGGACACTTACTAGGGGGTGTACTCGCATCAACGCTACTCGGAACACCATTCGGAATACTGGCGGTATCTCTTGTAGTGACTATCCAATGCCTGGTATTCTCAGATGGAGGCTTTACTGTATTAGGCGCTAATATACTGAATATGGCCTTAATAGGCGCTGGTTTAGGCGGGGTATTGCGCATGCATTTCCTTGACAAGGTACCTGTACGTTCACTTCTATACGCTTCCAGGTTAGGCCTTATAGCATGGCTATCCGTGATGATGGCTGCTTTAGCAGTTAGTATTGAGTTAGCACTTTCAGGAACAATAACATTTTCCACAGTAGTGATAACGATGCTTGGCGCGCATGCCTTGATAGGCATAGGCGAGGGCCTAATTACTATTGCTACATGCTTTGCGTTTGCCCAGGAACCTGCTAACACCTCTAAAAAATGGTCCGTAACTGTACCGCTAATAGCATCAGGCGTAATCGCTACAATGTTAAGCCCGTTTGCTAGTGGTTTTCCAGATGGGCTGGAGTGGGTTGCCGCAAAATACCAATTTCTTCACGAGGCGGCTCCAACCTTTGTAAGCCCTTTACCTGATTATTCTGTTCTCTCAGTCAGCAATGCAGCTATATCAACCGGATTAGCTGGATTAGCGGGAGTAACGCTTACTTTCTTAGTGGCGTGGGCCGCAGCAAAGATGCTTACCTTACCGGAACAAGCAATGGCATAAGAGGGACACCCTGAACATGGATTTTATAGAAAATAATGTAAATAAAGTTGCATATACAACTTTATGTTATAATTACATATAATACAAATTGAAAAAGAAACCCCTGGCACCTGCCCGCCTTTGGCGGGAAACAACCAGGGGTTTTCTATTCCTGAATATACTAGCATAGCTGAACTTAAGCTGCAATACACTGGTAGCCGCCTTCTACAGGATAAGGCCGACAGGTTTACAACAAGATTTATTGTCCTTAAGAAAGGCTAAATAGATTGATTCACGCTACCTTATATGGTAGGCTATTATAAGTACCTGGGACTTACAAAATCAAGATAGAAATCTTTTTGAAAGGGCATTATGAATAAAAAGCCATTAACTATAGTTATTATAGCGGCTCTTTTAATTGTGCTATTTTTTGTACTTTTTTTTACTCTAAAGTATAAAGATAATAGCAATGTCATTAGAGTAAACGCCAACAACAATTTTACAATAACCTTGGACTCAAACCCGACCACAGGCTATAAGTGGGCAATCGATAGCCCATTTGATACAAAACTCCTAAAGCTAATAGATTCTAATTATGTACCTGCTAAAACCAATCTTGTTGGCGCACCGAGTAAAGAAAAGTGGGCATTTAAGGCTGTTAAGCCGGGCAAAACTATAATATCTTTTATTTATACAAGGCCCTGGGAAAAAGACACACCACCTGTTAAGACAGATTATTTTATTATCATGATAAGTAAATAGCTATAAGCAAAGGCTTGATGAAACATTATCTTTTATTTCAACATAAAATAAGGAGTATAATATGAGTGATTTAACTTTTACAGCAGCAGTTCTCGCAGCGGCTTTCTTGGCCGGATTAATAATCTGCGTTGTAGTTTCCTTTCTTATCAGTCGATGGGATAAGTTTGTTTCCTCAAGAAAGTTCAAGGTAAAGCTTGCCTACCTCAGGAAGCCAATGTTTTTTTTAATCCCCGCCATCTGTATCTTAATCAGCATCCCTTTGACACGGCTGGGTGAAAAAATAACCCCTATAGTAATCCACGCGCTTACTTTCTACATAATCGCCGCCTGTGGCTGGCTTTTTATCAATGCGGTTCATATGACGCGTGAAACAATTCTTAACCTATACGACTTCGACGCGCATGATAATCTAAGAGCACGCATGGTTTATACGCAGACAAGGGTTATATCCAATATAATCATCGGAGGAATAGGAATATTAGCTGCATCCTTTATGCTCATGACATTTTCCGCGGTTCGGCAAATAGGCGTCAGCCTCTTGGCCTCCGCAGGGGTATTGGGCGTGGTGCTTGGTTTCGCGGCACAAAAGACACTCGGAAACTTAATAGCAGGTATCCAGATAGCCCTTGCCCAGCCCATACGCCTTGACGACGCGGTTGTCGTTGAAAACGAATGGGGATGGATAGAAGAGATAACCCTTACTTACGTAGTAGTACGCATATGGGATTTGAGACGTCTTGTACTACCTATATCATATTTTTTAGAAAAACCGTTTCAGAATTGGACACGGACTTCAGCAAATATTCTTGGCTCAGTATTTATTTATGTAGATTATACAGTCCCGGTTGAAAAGGTCCGCGTGGAACTTGGACGTATCCTTAATGAGAGCCCTTACTGGGATAAAGAGGTAAATGTTCTTCAAGTTACTAATACTACCGAACGTACAGTTGAATTGCGCGCCCTTATGAGCGCTGCTGATTCACCGACCGCGTGGAACCTTCGCTGCGAAACGCGCGAGAAACTTGTAGAGTTTCTGCAAAAGCAATACCCGCAAAGCCTGCCACGAACACGTGTCGAGCTTCAAAAATGATAAGGAGAGAATAATTATGGGCATAAACGTACTTGAACAGAGACAGGGAAACGTATTTGGATTTGAGATTACAGACAAACTTACGCCTGAACAATTACAGGAATTTATCCCTCTTATCGAACGGGCTGTAATTGACGCGAATAACAGGCTTAGGCTACTTATCGATGTTACCAAAATGAAAGGCGCAGATATCAAATCAGAATGGGAGATATTCGAGTTCCTTAAACAGCATATGCAAAGCATAGAGTACATAGCTATAATCGGCGCTCATTCATGGACCAAGGTTATGAGTGAAGTCCTTGCCGGCTCAATCTTTGTTGAGGCTGAAACGCGGTATTTTAAAACGGATGAGATAGACCATGCCTGGGAATGGCTTGTCAACGCGGTCCATCCAAGCCACATCCCGATACGTAAGGTCATTAACAGCAATAAGGGGCTATTTACTAAATACAGCTCGCCCGATTACATATAAAGGGAACTCTCCTAATAGGGGCACCCCTAAGCACAAATTTCCTACGAATTTTACGTTTTTCCACTTTAATGCATTGATTCAGCGCAGATAATATGATAGCATATTATCATAAGCAGCCTTGGCAAGCAACAACCAGAGCTGCGTTTTAAGGGGGGGGGTAAAATGAGTATCCATAATCTTATCGCGCCATTAGGCATTCTTACCTTTATATCGCTTGCCCTAACAGCTCTATCCGGATTTGCGATGCTTAAACTCCATATAAGATGGGTTACCCGTAAAACGCATATTTCATTAGCTGTAATTACATTGATATTCGCAACAATGCACGCTGCAATAGTTATGTATTTGAACTTATAAAGGGGATAGCGTGAGAATAGCTTCACTAATTTTAATATCGATATTCCTGATTGCCGGCTCAGGATACGCCCATCCTCCGTCTGATATAGAGGCTTCATACGATAAAGATAAAAACGTGCTTTCAATAAGTATAATACACCCTGTCCGTAATCCTGAGAAACATTTTGTGGATAATGTAAAAGTATTAAAAAACGGAAATATAATATCGGATGAGACCTTCACTTCACAAACAACTAATAATGTACAATCAATAGAAATAGAATCTCTCAACCTGCAATCGGGTGATGAGATAATTATAGAATCAGAATGCAACATACACGGAAAGATAAAAAAGTTAATAGCGCTCTAGAAATAGGAGGTAAGCATGAAAAAGAAGAAGATAATTGGACTGCTGTTATTGCTATTAGCAATTTACACGATAGCAGGTATGGTAATCAACAATAATACATTTTGGCTTGTTTATAATTACATAACAATAATACTCTCCGTAATAAGCGGTATACTACTCTTAAAAGAAGATTGAGATAGGATAAATTAATATGAGTAATTTTATGGAAGCAGCTATAGAAGAGGCTCAAAAAAGCCTTAAAGAAGGCGGCATACCAATAGGGGCTGTTATTGTACATGATGGTAAGATAATCGGCCGTGGACATAATAGACGCGTACAGAATGGAAGCGCTATCCTGCATGCAGAGATGGATGCCTTGGAAAACGCAAAACGCCAGCCTGCCTCGGTATACAAGGAATGCACTTTATATACCACACTTTCACCTTGTCCTATGTGTTCAGGCGCTATAATTCTATATGGCATAAAACAGGTCGTTGTCGGTGAAAATAAGACGTTTATGGGCAGCGAGGATTACCTTCGGTGGCAATGCGTAAGCGTGGATGTACTTCAGGATAAAACCTGCATAGCAATGATGCAAAAATTCATCAAGGAAAATCCAAAACTTTGGGATGAGGATATCGGAGCTTAAAACAAGGAGAACATGACCCTTAATTCAGCAAGGCGCTTTCACCATGGCAAAGATAAAATTAGATCTGCATGAAATTTTTAATAAATCCACCGCAATTGAGGTAGGCTTAGATAGAGCAATAAAAGAGGCCATAGCCAAAAAGATCACGCTAGTAGAGCTTATACCCGGCAAGGGCAGCGGCCAGCTAAAAAAACATGTTTTACGATTTTTAGCGCGCCCTGAGATAAAAAAGCTTTATCATCGCATAGAAAAGGACGATAAGAATTTCGGTAGAATTTTTGTACATTTCAGATATTAAAAAAAAGGGATATTCATTGCATATTAAAAAACAAATCGCGTTATTTCTTATTTATATTCTTGGCCTGCTATTTACATCTTCCAGCACATGCTTAGCAGTACCAGCATATCCGGAAAACGCAAATTCCGCTATAAACGCTTCTTCACCGAATGATAAAGCCTCACAAGCTCCCGATTACAAAGATCCTGAAAACTGGATGTTTTTTGCCGGTAAACCCCATAAATTTAATGTTGATATCTTTTGGGTATATCCTACTGTGTACGGTTCTAAGAAAAATTGGAATACGTCAATAGATGATAAAGAGACAAGAGATAAAGCATATGAGGCGACTTTAAAATTCATTGGCGTTTTTCAAGATAGCGCGGATATATACGCGCCCTATTATAGACAGGCAAGCGGCATGGTCTTAACAGCTAGCGAAGAACAGAATCACAAAGCTTTAGGCGTAGCAATAGATGATGTTTGTGATGCCTTCAATTACTATATACTCAATGTCAATAAAGGTAGGCCATTTATCATAGCCGGGCATAGTCAGGGCTCAAACATACTGATTGAACTCATGAAGAAACTTTTCGCAGATCAAGGGCTACAAAAACAACTTATAGCTGCTTATCTGATAGGCTGGTCAGTAACAGAAAATGACCTTAAAAGCTACCCTTTTTTAAAAATAGCTGATAGCGATAGCAAAACAGGCAGTATAATAACCTACAATACGATAGCTGACGGATTTCAAGATAAGTCACCGACAATATTGCCGGGCACTGTGGTTGTAAACCCCCTGACATGGACCACCTCGGATAATCTTGGGCCTGCATCACTTAATCTCGGTGCTGTATTTTTTGGCAATAATATAGAAAAAGAGATTATCCCGCATTTCACTTCCGCTCAGATAAAAAACGGGGGACTAGTCATACCGCGACAGGACAATGAAGATGAACTGAATTTACCATTTGGTCCGGGCATTTACCATAATTATGATTATCTTTTTTTCTATGAAAACATAAAAGCAAATGTGAAAGAACGTATAAGCACGTTTTTCAATACAAAAAAATAATAAATATATAAATAAAACTATTACATACTGTAACAGTTTTATTGAAGATGTAGCCTCTGTTAAGATAAACAGGAGCTTATTTTTTACCTATGCACAAAAAGGTACTTTATGATGATTCTACTTGCATACTTATATTACCGGACGTAAAA
>CAZDLP010000011.1:0-29208 GCA_964506565.1 uncultured Planctomycetia bacterium | reverse complement strand
ACTATAATATATAAATAGAGCTATTTTAAGACAATATATCTAAAAACTCTCAAATTGCATGGTATACAGCTTCTTGTACAGGCCGCCTCTTGCTAAAAGCTCATCATGAGAACCCATATCTATTATCTTTCCATTTTCCATAACTACAATAGTATCAGCATGTTTAATGGTAGATAGTCTGTGAGCGATAACAAATACTGTCCTGCCCTCCATGAGTCGGTCTATGGCCTCTTGCACCAGCTTTTCTGACTTGGAATCAAGCTGAGAAGTAGCTTCATCAAATACAAGAATAGGCGGATTTTTGAATACAGCGCGCGCTATAGCGAGCCTCTGTCTCTCGCCACCTGAAAGCTTGAAACCGCGCTCTCCTATAACAGTATTATACTGTTGTGGCATCTTCATTATAAAATCATGGGCATTTGCTGTCTTAGCTGATTCCATAACCTTATTAATATCAATATCCTTATTGCCATAAGCTATATTCGCGGAGACTGTGTCATTAAAAAGAACCGTCTCTTGCGTAACAATGCCTATCTGGTTACGTAAAGACTGCAATTCAACATCCCTTATATCAGCACCATCTATCTTAACGCTCCCTTCGTTAGGGTCATAAAAACGCGCTATCAGACTGATAAGGGTAGTCTTTCCCGCACCACTAGGTCCTACAAAGGCCATAACATCTCCTGCCTTTGCCTTAAAAGAGATATTGCTTAAGACCTCTGTATCTGTGTATTTAAAACTTACATCAGAGAAAACGATATCATTTTTAACAGAAGGGATCTTTTTAGCGCCCGGTTTCTCCTCTATAGCAACCTCTTCATCGAGCATCTCGAATATGCGTGACGCGGCTGCAAGGGCCTGTTGATTTACATTGTGCACCCTGCTCAACCTGTTAATAGGCCTTGATAAGGAAAGAACTGATAGAGAAAAGACTGTAAGCGTTCCCATGGTCATAGCGCCTGAGATAACTTGCTGTCCGCCAAGCCAGAGGATAACCATGGCTGATATCATAGTAACCAACTCTGTCAACGGGCTCACGGCAAGTATTCTCTTGTTAGACTTCATGACCATATTTTTAAAATAACTATTCTGCTCTTTAAATTTCTGCTTCTCGTAATTTTCCATGCAGAATGCCTTGATAATCCTTATACCGCTGACAGATTCATAGAGTATATTGTTTATACCTGCCATAGACTCCTGAGATTTCTTACTTATCTGCCTCAGGCGCTTACCTATCTGTACTAAAGGCACAACAATAAGCGGCGTTACAACTAAAGCGATAAATATGAACATCACATTTATTTGGAAAAAAACCGCTATGCAGATAACCATTCCGAGAGAAAATATAAACTGAGAAGATTGCCATATTAGGTCTGTCAACCCTTCGGATACAGCATCCTGTATTATAGTAGTATCATACGTAATACGTGAAACCAAGGTGCCTGTTCGCGAATGAGAATAAAAGTCCATTGAAAGATTTAAGAGCTTCTCATACAGAAGGTTTCTCATGTCACGAACCACCCTCTGACTGACCTCTCTCATAAGGAATTGCTGGCAATACATCAGAAGGGCCCTCAGGGTAAATAATGTAATATAAAACGCGATAAATATCCCCAACAACCTGACCCTTGGCATACTGTTTATCTTTGCAACGAGATCTAATATAAAAGCGGGCACATTGTGACTCGGTATTACGACATCTTTTCCTATCATTACCTTATCAATAAAGGGGATAAAGCCACCTAAGGATATAGGTTGGAGTATCGATGTTAATATCATAAATACCGCCGCCAAAGCCAATACCCACAAATGAGCCCTTACATACCCTATAAGCCTCAAGTAATTTTTCATTTTTCTCCTTAATGCGAAATTTTGTGATTTTATTGTATCATAAGCATTCTGCGTTGTCGAGTGTAAACTAGACTAAAAAACCACACCTGCGTTAACTCATAAAATATACTACGCGCCTATAATATCGCTTATGCCTTGCCTTCGCAGCGCAGGTATTTTTGCTATCTATTTAAATCCGTAGCAAAAAAATCCAATGCGCTGCTAAAGGCAAGCACAAACGATATTATATATGTTACATAATTCTTTACCCTAGCTCTTTGATTTTTATAATACCAAGGAATTGTTTTTGTTGCAAACGGAAGGCATTGACCGCGTAAAGTGCGCGTGGTATAATGATTCAAACAAAAGAGGTAAAAATGTCAAAATTGAAAGTTGCCGTAATCGGGACAGGCGCGCTTGGGTCTATACACGCGAGGATATACTCCTCTCTTAAGAATGTTGAGTTAGTAGGCATATGCGACACAGACACTAAAAGGCTGTCGCAGGTCAGCAAAGAACTTAATGTTGAAGGTTTTAGGGATTATAAAAAACTCATAGGCAAAATAGACGCCGCGAGTATCGCGGTTCCGACAAAGGCGCATTATTCCATATCCAAAGAACTACTAAGTGCCGGTATTCATCTTCTGATAGAAAAACCTATAACGCAGACTGTTCGTGAAGCGGATGAATTACTCGATATCGCTAAAACAAAACGCTTAACTCTTGCTGTCGGCCATGTTGAGCGTTTCAACGCCGCTATAGAAGCTATCCTAAAAATAAAAGGTGACATAAAATTCGTTGAATGCCACAGGTTAGGACCGTTCTCTCCACGGGTGAAGGATGTCGGCGTCGTACTGGATTTAATGATACATGACATAGATATACTGCTATGGCTGATAAAATCTCCTATAAAAAGCATAGAGGCTGTCGGGGTAAATGTACTGACAAAGCATGAAGACATTGCCAATGCCCGCATTGTCTTTAAAAATGGCGCTGTCTGCAATATCACAGCGAGCCGTATTACCGCGAATGCTGTCAGAAAGATAAGGATGTTCCAGACAAACGCTTATATATCTCTGGATTATATAAAACAGGACGCCATTATATACAAAAGAAAGCTCGGTAAGATCATCCCCCATCAGATAGATATTAAAAAGGAAAAACCCCTGCAAAAAGAGATATCTTCTTTCCTCGAATGCATACGTACCGGCGAAAAACCCCTGGCCGCAGGCAGGGAAGGACGCCAGGCCCTTAGTGTAGCACTTGAGATATTAAAAAATATTAAAAGCGCGTAATCTCACGCAAGAATCCTAAAAGGATAAAGCTAAATCAAAAGATGAAAAGAATACTTATTATAGCGGGTGAAGCATCAAGCGATATGCATGCCGCGGATCTGGTAAAAGAGATAAAATCCGTAAAGAGCGACGTCTCCTTTTTTGGCCTCGGTGGTAACCGTATGAAAGAAGCCGGTGTCGATATTCATGAAAATATAGTACGCCTCGCATTTATGGGGCCCGGCGGGCTATTCAAACATTATCTGCAATTAAAAAAGATATTTAACACGTTGCGGGATAACCTCAAGCAAAACCCGCCTGACTTAGCCGTACTTATTGACTATGCTGAATTCAATCTGCGAGTAGCTAAAGAGCTAAAAGCCCTTGGTGTACCGGTCGTATATTATGTGAGCCCGCAGGTTTGGGCCTGGGGACTCTGGCGCATAAAGACCATACGCCGTCTTGTAGATAAGATGCTTGTCTTCTTTAAATTCGAGGAGACCCTTTACAAAGAACATGGCGTTAATGTTAGTTTTGTAGGCCACCCCTTACTCGACATGGTAAAAACCACCTCTAAAAAGGAGGCTATCTTAAAAAAACTTGGTATTGAAAAAGACTTTAAAGTTATAGGGCTATTGCCGGGTTCCAGAGAGAGCGAAATAAAAAACATCCTACCTGTTATGCTTGAATCCGCAAAACTAATACTAAACACTTTTAATCAAAAAATAAGATTTGTTCTCCCAATGGCTGCTACCGTGAATAAACAGTATGTAAAACAGAGAATCAAAAATAGCGGGGTAGATGTAATTGCAGTAGAAAATGATACCTATAATGCTGTATCGGTATGTAATTGCGCGATGGTTACCTCTGGCACTGCTACACTGGAAACTGCGTTGCTTAATGTGCCTATGGCTATAATTTATAAAGCGAACTTTCTTAACTATATACTTACAAAACATCTGATAAAACTGCCTTACATAGGTCTGGTAAATGTTATATCAGGAAAGCATGTAGTTAAAGAATTCCTGCAATATGAAGCGACGAGTGAAAAGATCGCCGATTATATGAAAAGACTGATTACTGATGAAAAACTAATAGATAAGATGAAGCAAGAATTTCTTGCAATAAGATTAAGCCTTGAGAGGCCCGGAGCAGTTACGCGTGCCGCAAAAGAGGTCGCGGATTTCTTAAACTAATAAACTATCCCACCTTGCATAGCCAGTTTCGCTATGAGTCTCAAGTTAATAATTATTATTAAAAAACCGAACATGTGCCTGTTCGGGGCACTGTCCTGATCAAAAATAAAACACTTCTCCCGAACAATTTGGTAACTGTTTCAGTTTTTGGGTTTACGCGCGTAAAATATTATAATTGCGCTACTGCAGGTAATTCTGATTTAAAACTATTATTTCGTATTCTCTCTCTCATATCATGAACAAAGTTGCCGGCAAAACCTCTCTTTACCAACTCTTCTTCACTGAGATTGTTATCTATCATAAAAAACAATAATTTATCTATATCCTCGTACTGGTATCCCAGTTCTTCCTCATCGGTCTGGCCCTGCCACAGATTAGCGCTTGGCGGTTTATCTAAGATAAAAGATGGAACCCCGATATATTTGGCCAGGCTCCTTAGTTGTGTCTTATAAAGACTGCCGATCGGATTAAGGGCACAGGCGCAATCACCGTGAATAGTACCATAGCCTAAGAGAAGCTCTGTTCTGTTAGAGGTACCGATAACAAGTGAGTTGTATTCTTCTGATAGGTCATATAGTATAGACATCCTCTCTCTTGCCATCTTATTGCCGCATCTGGTTCTATCGGATATCTTTGTTTTTTTGAAGTAAGCATCCACCATCTCTGTAATATCTATACACTTTGACTTTATGCACAGGTTCTTAACAATCTTTCTCGCATGTTGTAGCGCCTGTTGCGAAAGCTTGCCATATGGCATAAGAACGCCTGTAACATTATCTTTGCCAAGTGCGGCCTGTGAAAGATATGCTACTACCGTTGAATCAAGCCCGCCGGAAAGTCCCAAAATAACCTTCTTAAAGCCTTTAGATTCCGTTGTGTATGCTATAAAATCGACGAGCTTCTTAGCGACTATCCTTGGTTTTATATTAAAAGATTTCATTTTATTCAGCCTTGAGTTAATATGCTTGCGCTATACCGCGACAATAGAAAGTCCTGCTTTTTCGGCTCTCGTAACAAGAGGCTCTTTTTCTAATACTAAAACCTTACCCGCTTCTATTGCCAGAACAGATGACCCAGCGTCTTTTAATGCCTTTAAGGTCTCAATGCCAACAACAGGCACATCGAAACGCATATCCTGTTTTGGCTTAGATACCTTTACAACAACAGTCCCTTTTCCCGCAAGCATGCCGGCTCTTCTTATCGCCGAATCCGTACCCTCTATGGCCTCTACAGCTATGACGGCCTTTTGCTTTACTATAACAGACTGGCCGATATCTAGCGCGCCCATATCCTTGGCTATTGAGAAACCGAATTTTATATCTTCTAATTCCTGTCTATTCGGTCTTCTTTTTGTTAATACGCCCTTTCCGGGCATAAGATCTTTAAGGAAAAATGTTGAATCAATAAGTTCGACACCAAAATCTTTAAGTCGATTAGCGACACTTAAGAGTATGGTATCATCTCTCTTATCAGCTATCCTTTTAAGCAGGCCTCGGGCTTCCTTGTCAAGGGTCAGAGCCTGTTTTATTATTATTGCCTTATTGACCTTTCCGGCCATTATCGCGTATCGTATCTCTTCCTTTAATAGTATATCTATAAGCTTTTTTGCCTGACCTATATTTACCCAGTATATCTTGTCAGCTATTTTTTCTATGCTTTTTTCTGCAGCGGAATTTATGGCTATAACTATTACCTCAATGCCATTGTCCTTTGCTGCCCGGGCAAGTAATATTGGAAATTTTCCACTGCCGGCAATAAGCGCTATTCGATGCATCTTATCCATATAAATATTACCTGGAAATTCCTCTTTCCGCGGATTTGATAAAATCCAGTAGGGTAGTTATCTCTGGTGTAGGGGTAAGCTCTTTTTCTATTTTTAATAACGCGTTCTTAATATTGAGCTTCATTGAAAACATTATCTTAAAAGCTCGCTTTATGCTATCCTTCTGATCATCTGTAAAGCCCACTCTATCAAGCCCTACTGTATTTACTGTATATATCCTAGCCGGGTGGCCGTCTGCCATAGAATATGGTACGACATCCTGGACCACCTTGGAGCAGCCTCCGATTATCGATAGTCTGCCTATCCTTACGAACTGATGCGCTGCCGCGAGGCCGCCCATGATAACATGATCTTCTAGCTCTACATATCCGGCTAAAGTACCACAATTAGCCAGAACCACGTTATCACCTATCCTGCAATCATGCGCTACATGGCTATATGCCATAAACAGGCAATTATCACCTATTATCGTCTTGCTCTCCTCTTCCGTGCCTCTATTTATTGTAACATATTCGCGTATTGTATTATTATTGCCTATCTCCAGAAAACTTCTCTTTTCATTAAACTTTTTATCCTGGCTTATGCTACCGATAATAGCGCCAGAGAATATCTTACAATCTTTTCCTATAGTCGTAAATTCATCTATTACGCAGTGAGGGCCTATCTCTGTACCGGCACCTATAACCACATTACCGTTTATCACGGAGTAAGGCCCTACTGATACGCCTTTTTCAAGTATAGCGTCCTTGCTTATTATGGCTGTCTTATGTATGGACATATTTTTATTAATCCTGCTTTTTTTCAAAGACGAAATTAAGGTCCGCTTCTGCCGCGAGCTGGCCGTCAACAAGCGCTCTTCCATGAACCTGACCTGTCCTTGTTTTATATCTTACTACATCAACCTCAAGATGCAATTCATCGCCGGGCCTTACGATGCGCCTGAATTTCGCGTTATTAATAGACATGAAATACGCTATCTTACCGAGATTTTCAGGGCGGCTAAGAAGAATAACTCCTCCTACCTGTGCCATAGCCTCGAGCATAAGTACCCCGGGCATAACCGGGTTACCCGGAAAGTGCCCTGCAAAAAAATAATCACTCTTGGTGAGCTTTTTCATGCCCACTGCTGATCTTTCCTTGAGCTCTAATATCCTATCTACCATAAGGAACGGGTAACGGTGGGGGAGAACCTTCTTTATCCCCTCCAAGTCAAGAACGCCCTTTGTAGCAGGCGTGTCCACTGCCGCGTCTTTACCCGGCGCATTGTCGGAATGCTTAATTATCTTGTGGAGCAGTTCGATATTAAGCATATGCCCGCTCTTAATCGCTATAACATGCCCCTTAACCTGATAGCCTAATAAAAAAAGATCACCTATGAGATCCAAAATCTTATGCCTTAAGAACTCATCATCAAAACGTAACTTACCGCTTACAACGCCTTCTTTACCCACTACGACCGTATTATCAAGTGACGCACCTTTACCAAGCCCTAGAGCGCGTAAATGTTCAACCTCTTCTTCAAGGCAAAAAGTACGGCTTGGCGCTATATCGTTTTCATATGTCTGGCTATTAATAAGGAAATGTCCGTATTGGGTCCTAAAATTTGTGGTGGGGTAATCGATAGTATAAGATATCTTAAAATTTACATCAGGCAATATCACTAATAAAGAATCTTTATCTTCTACCCAAAGAGGCTCTCTTACGCAAAATTCTCTGCGTACGCTATCCTGCTCCCTGGCGCGCGCTTCTTTTATAACCTTTACAAAACCATCCGCGCTTCCATCTAAGCCAGGCAGTTCCGGTCCATCGATCTCGATCATAATATTATCTATATGCATGCCGGAAAGCGTAGCGAGTAAGTGTTCTATGGTATGAATCTCCGCGCCATTTGATCCTATTGATGTGCGCCGTAAGCTCTTTGACGCGTCTGTAAGATGAGACGCCAGTGCGGGGATAATAGGCTTATCAGGAAGATCGACTCTTTTAAACCTTACCCCGCTATCCGCATCCGCGGGCAAAAGTCTAAGCTTAATATTCTTGCCGGTATGTAAGCCTATGCCTTCTATTTTTTTTTCTTCTCCTATTGTACGCTGTAATGACACGTCCAACTCCTTATTTTAATACCTTATCCTTAAGCGCCTTAACGACTTTGAGCATCTCGGGCAATCTACGTAAAGCCGCGAATATCCTCTTCTGTTCAGATATAGGGCTTGCGGGTGAACCTAGCACTATAGCGCCTTTCGGCAGTGACTTGGTAATCCCGGATTGTGCCCCTACTATCGCGTTGTCGCCTATCTCGATATGGCCAACTATGCCTACCTGACCGGCGATAATTACATTTTTCCCCAGTGCTGAACTACCTGAGATACCTGCCTGTGAAACTATGATAGAATGAGAACCTACACTTACATTATGAGCTATCTGGACAAGATTGTCTATCTTGGTACCTTTACCTATAAGTGTCCTGCCAAAACGTGCCCTGTCTATCGATACATTGGAACCTATCTCTACATCGTCCTCAATAACAACTACCCCTGTCTGAGGTATCTTCTGATGTGAGCCATTAATCTGTACATAACCAAAGCCGTCTGAACCTATAACGGTATTGGCATGAATAATAACATTGCAGCCGATAGTAGCGTTTTCACGTATCGTAACATTTGGATATATCTTCGCCTGAGAACCTATCTTTGTATTATTGCCTATATAGACATGTGGATATATTATAGAGCCATCACCTATATCACAACTATCCTCTATAACAACAAAGGCAGATATCGCGACATTTTCGCCTGTCTTAACATTCTTGCCTATAACAGCAGACGCATGAACACCTACAGGTATCACGCTTTCTGGCTTTACGCTAAAAATAGATATGACCCTTGTAAGGGCCAGAGATGGGTTCTCCACGCGGATAATCGGCTTATGGGCAGAAAGGATCTCTTTTGATGTTATAATAGCGGAGGCCTTTGTAGTATTTATAAGTGGCTTATATAGAGAATTCGCAAGAAAGGTAATATCCCCTTCTTGCGCTTCCCTGATACCATTTACATTGCTTATCTCTATACTCGCGTCACCTACTACTTCACCGCCTAAAATTGTCGCTATTTCATGAAGGCTTTTCTTCATTTACCTGTTTTTCTATGTTTTGAATTTAATAGATTAAGGATTTCGTTGGTTATGTCAAACTTCTCCTGAGCATAAACAAGCACCCTGTCGCTAAGTATCAGGCTGTAGGCATTTTTAACTGCATACCGTTCTATTACCGCCTCGATCTCTTTAAATATATCTTTTTCCAAATTGTCTTTTTCGCGATCCAGGTCAACCTTTGCCTCGCGCTCAAAATCCTGCAGAACTCTTATCTTCTCGTCGATCTCTACCTGCTTCTTGTCTCTCTGCTTATCAGTTAGAAGCTCAATCTCGTTTTTCATGTTCCTGACATCTTCGATCAAGCCGTCGCGCTCCGCCTGTTTTTTCTGGCCCTTTTCTCTAAACATCGCATAAGCTTCTTTTGTCTTGTCGTAGCCCTGAAAGACCGCGGCATAATCCACATATCCTATCTTAAGCGCCTCCGCTGCCTGCGCGCCCTGAGAAGATAATAAACCCATTAAAAGAAAACCTGCTAATACTGACAAAATTCTTGCTTTACTCATAACCGCCTCCTATATTTTGTTTGTTATTTTTTTTGCAGTGGTAGAAATTTTATCCATGCAATAAGGAATAGGGTGATTTTTTATAACCTAGAAGCCTCTTGTCATGCTAAAATGGAATCTTACCTTCTGCTTATCACCGGGATGTGCTTGATCAAGGGGATAGCCCATATCAACCTTTACAGGCCCTATAGGCGTCTTTACCCTTACTCCTACACCTGTGCCGGATTTAAAATCGTCGCTCTTTATGCTGGCATCTTCTGAATTTTCCCACACATTGCCTATATCATAAAATACCGCTATCTTAAAATTTTTAAATATCGGATATGTAGCCTCAGCATTTCCGATAAGCATCGCCTCACCGCCGATAGGATCACCTGTTTTTGAATCACGCGGACCTATGCTTCTTTCCTTGTACCCTCTTACAGTATTAGCGCCTCCGGCAAAGAACCTTTCGTAGATAGGAACATGCTTTGAATCATCATATTCTGTTTCCCATCCGCCTCTTGCCTTGAACTCGAATACCAGCTTCTTATTGTAATTAGTAAAGAAATCCGCGAGTCCTGTCAATTTATAGAAATCCTTGGTCCCGCCGAATATGCCCCCCGCATCCTCTCCGGTAGCGGATAGTATATGGCCTGACATAGGATTAAATTTGCTGTCCGTTGTATCCCGGGTAAATGTAAGTGCGAGGCTGCTTATAGTGTTCTTGCCTTCTTCATCCAACAGCGCGTTGGAGGCCTCTGAAGAGACATCGCCTATCTTTACCCGTTCCAATCTATATTTCAGATCAGCGCGATCGTAATCATCGAACTCTTTCCCGAATCTAAGGGCACCGCCTGTTCTTCTTTCACTATAACCGTAACCAAGGGACTCTTTCTTTCTTCTTTCAAAGTTGAAGAGATCAAAACCAAAGAGATAAGGGTATCCAAATATCCAGGGCTCTGTAAAACTTAATGTATAGTTCTGGTTCACAGAACCGATCTCAGCTTTTACCCTTAATATCTGACCGGCACCTGTAAATGTCTTAAAATTACCTATATCAAAATTTCTCTGGGCAACTTCAACGAATCCTACCAGCTGATCAACAGAACTATAACCACCGCCAAAACTGAACTCGCCGGTCTTGGCCTCTTTGACGCGTACAACAAGTTCTTTTTCATCGCCTACGTTGGTCGGCTCCGTATCAAAAACAACTTCATCAAAATATCCTAGGTCATAAAGTCTTTGTTTTGATTTTTTTAGTTTAACGCCGTCAAACTTCTCTCCCGGATATAGACGTAACTCCCGCCTAATAACCTTATCTTTAGTCTTGTAGTTACCTTCTATCTTTACCGCGCTTACATAACTTAAACCACCTTCGGTAAGGGTATATGTTATATCAATGGTCTTAGCTTCTTTGTTAAGCGATGTAACAGGTTTTACGCGACACGACATATATCCTTTATCAAAATAAAGCGTCTGTATAGTTATAACATCAAAGCGGAGGTTATTAGGGCTGTATGGCTTTTTAGATACCATCTTGAGTTCTTTATCTATCTCTTTAGCGCTGATAATTTTGTTACCTTCTATCGCGACAGTACCGACAAAATACTGTTGCCCCTCGTCAATAGTAATCAGTATATCTATACCATCATCTAAATAATTGACAGCATCGCTTGCCTGCATATCTATAAAACCATTATCCTTGTAAAATGCCTCCAAGCGCTCTGTATCCTGTTCCAGCATAGTCTCATCGAGTATCCCCGACGTAAATAATGTATCCTTACGCGTTGATATTACTTTAAGCAGCCGCTTACTCGAAAACGCCTTATTCCCCTCAAATGTAATCTTCTTTATCCTGTGCTGCTTTTTTTCATCAATCTTTATATGTACCACAGAACTATTAAGCTCCTCATTAAGCTCGATCTCATAGTTTACAGTTACAAGAGCGTAACCTTTTTTCTTATAAAATGCCTTTATCTTTTTTACGTCTTCCGCAAGAAGCCTCCTATTAAGTGCGTCTCCGTCTTTGGTCTCGATCTGTTTCAACAATACGGCATCCTTGTATATATTGTTACCCTCAAAGACGATACTGCCTACAACCGATTTCTCTAATACAGAGAGTATAAGCCTTACGCCGCCTTCGTAATTCTCTACCTCTGCTGTAACGTCCGTAAAAAACCCTGTTGCGTAAAGCCTTTTTATGTCCGCATTAACCGCTTTTTGCTGAAATTTGCCACCGACATGAGTTTTAATCTTAGAGAGAATAGTATTTGTGCTTACAGCCTTATTGCCCTCAATCGTGATATCGGTAATCTCGGGTTGGGCCTGGCTGTTTATGCCCTGGGCATAAATGTGGGGAATAAGGGAAAGGCCAGATAGTAAAATCATTATTATAAGGCACGGGAAAATTAATTTTTGTCTTGCTGCAGTCATATTGTACTCCGATTATTAATCTATCATATAAGAATTAATATGTAAACAAGAAAATAATTAGATATAGATTTCAATATTACTTATATTACTATATATATTCATTATGAAGCATGCTATTCGTTTTAATTAGAAAAACCTAAAACACAACGCCGAACACCGATCAAACGCCAACCTCTTCTTCGGCAAGCTCTTCATGCTGCCTTGTTAGATTCTCAAATCTGGTATATTCCTTTACGAACATTAAATTCACCGTGCCTACCGGCCCATTACGTTGTTTCGCAATTATAAGCTCAGCGATTCCCCTGTTTTCCGGTGTGGGTGTATAATATTCTTCTCTTAGAAGAAGCATTACAACATCCGCATCCTGCTCGATAGCGCCAGATTCTCTTAGGTCTGATAGCTGCGGCCTTTTATCAGCGCGTGCCTCTACTGCCCGTGAAAGCTGGCTCATCGCTATTACCGGAGCACTTATCTCGCGTGCCAGGGCTTTTAGTGAGCGGGATATTTCGGATATCTCTTGCTGGCGATTATCCATACCTCTTGTAGAGGTTCTCATAAGCTGAAGATAATCAACGATCACAAGACCTATATTATGTTGGCTCTTCAATCGTCTTGCTTTTGCCCTCAATTCAAGAACTGATATAGAAGGGGTGTCATCGATAAATATAGGGCTTTCCGCAAGTGTGCCAGCCGCGTTTGTAAGCTTGGGCCAGTCACTCTGGGAAAGAAATCCTGTTCTAACCTTGTGAAAATCAACTCTGGCATGAGAACAGAGCATCCTTTGAGCTAGCTGTTCTTTTGCCATTTCGAGACTAAATATAACCGTAGGCACCTTCTCGATCATACCTGCATGTTCCGCGATACAGGCAGCGAGCGCGCTCTTTCCCATAGACGGCCTGCCTGCCACAATAATAAGCTCTGATGGCTGTAAACCCGCGGTCATTATGTCAAACTCGTGAAAACCTGTAGCTATCCCCGTTATGCTCTCTTTTCGCTGGTATAGCCCGTCTATTATCTCTATGCTGTCTTTTATTATCTCTTTAAGCGGTGTTGAGGAGGATTCCGATTTGCTGCTTGTTATATCAAATATAAGTTTTTCTGACCTGTCAAGCAGTTCTTCTGTATCCGCGTCGCTTTCATACGCCTCGGAGACTATCTGGGTGCTTGTAGTAATAAGCGCGCGCATTATATATTTCTCTCGCACGATCCTGGCGTAATGGCTTATATTTGCCGCTGTTGGTACCGCCTGCGTAAGAGCAGCAAGGTATGAAGCACCTCCTATATCATCAAAGGTCTTCTTGCTTTTTAGCATCTCTGTTGTTGTTACAAGATCAACAGGTTTGTTCAGGCTATAAATATCAACGATAGCGCTGAAAATTTTCTTGTGCGCGTCTTTATAAAAAGCCTTCTCTTCTAATATCTCGACCGCCTGAGAAATGGCATTCTCCTCCAATAACATGGAGCCCAACACCGCCATCTCCGCTTCCTCGTTCTGGGGAGGAACCCTGTCTATCTGCTTATCTTTTGCCATAGTTTCGGTTCTCGGTACTTGGTTTTGGTATTCGCTTCTTAATTATTTCTTTACTACCCACAATTTTACGCGCTGCGTAACCTCAGGGTGTAATTTTACCTTAAAATAATATATGCCTAGCTTCGGTATCTCATCCTCAAAAACAATCTCCTTCTTATCTACTACTACACCTTCCGCACTAAGTGTCGCGGCTACATCAGCGGTAGTAACAGCGCCAAAGAGCTTATCCTCCTCGCCCACGTTCATCGCTATGGTACAGGAGATATCCTCGAGTTTCTTCGCGATAGCCTCTGCCTCTACCTTAGCTTCCTGTTCCTTGCGGATATTCTTCTCGCGCTGCGCCTGGATAGCCTTAACATTCGCCGGGGTAACCCCAAGAGCCAGCCCTTTCGGAATCAGGTAATTTCTCGCGTAACCATCCTTGACTTCTACTGTATCGCCTGCTTTTCCAATCTTTGAAATATCTTCCTTTAGAATAACTTCCATCTTTAACCTCGCATTTTAATAGGCGCTTAAAAAATTATCTAATGCGCCGGCACACTCCTTACTTTAGGAGCGTAAGCACCGGTATCATTTACTAATATCTTTTAAGCAACCTCTTTGATTACTCTGCTACAAAAGGTAAAAGCGCCATAATGCGGGCCTGTCTTATCGCACGCGCGACCTGTCTCTGGTGCGAAGCGCAGTTACCTGATATTCGCCCAGGTATAATCTTACCCTGTTCTGTAATAAACTTCTGTAGCAAGGATACATCTTTATAGCTTACCTTGAGTGCTTTTTCCTTGCATAATCTGCATCCCCGCGGAAATCTGTGAAAAGCCGCGAATTTATTATTGCGCTGACCGGGCTTTTTTGTTCTTGATGATTTTGACGGTGCTTTTCTTGGCATTTTTCATCTCCTTAGTGTAATATTAAAACGGTACCTCATCAACTTGTGAGGCTGGTTTTGGGCTTGCGCCACTCGGTGGCAAATCAACATCAGGCATCGTATTAAGCCCCTCCTGTGAATTAGAGGCACCTTGCCCATCTTTTTTAGGTCTTCCCAGGAACTGGACATTATCAGCTATAATTTCTACCGTGCTTCGCTTCTGCCCATCTTGTCCTTCCCAAGTCCTGGATTGAAGCCTTCCTTCTACAAAAGCGGATGAACCCTTAGCCAGATATTCTCCACAAGTTTCCGCTCTTCTTCCCCAAACAACTATTCTCATAAAAGTGGCCTCTTCCTTCTTTTCGCCGGAAGGGAGAGTATATACTCTGTTTGAAGCGATTGTAAATGTCGTGACCGCGGTACCATTGGGCAGATAACGCAACTCCGGATCTCGGGTCAGGTTACCCATAATAAACGCTTTATTAAAATTAGCCATCCAAGCCTCCTTCTTTTGCGATTTCCACCTTAGACTCTAAGATCGGCTTCTTTTTCATCTCTTTTGTGCACGATGACCTTAAAAGGGAGTCATTCAACCTAAGGTCATTGTCAAGGTTCTTAACGTGTTCTGGGCCGAGCTTAATGCGATAGAGGCAATATATCCCCTCTTTATGCTTTTTGATTTCAAAAGCAAGCGCCTTCTTGCCCCATTCTTCCTTATTAACGATCTCGCCTTTGTATTTTGCTATCAATTCTTCTATTGCTTTGTACAGGTTACTCAGTGAATCCTGGTCCAATCCGGGTTTTATCAATACTAATAATTCATAATTCTTCAATTGTTCCTCCTTTGTGTAATTTATCTATTGTATATATTCATCGCCTTAGCAACGCCATCTTTGAGCCAGCATTCACATGCTGCCACTGCTAGGACAATCGCCTCTTGTACATCTATAAGTTCATCCTCCCTAAAATCCGAAAGCACATATTCAGAGAAATCTCTTATTGTTTTTTTTGAGCCTACACCGATTCTAAGGCGCGAGAAATCAGTGGTTCCAAGGCGCTCTATTATAGAGGATAGTCCGTTATGACCACCTGCTGACCCACCTGGCCTTAACCTTATCTGTCCAAGGCCCAGATTAACATCATCGCATATTACAAGTAAGTTCTTCTTATCCTCTTTAATCTTTTTTAAGTAAGCAGCCACTGCTACACCTGAAAGATTCATAAAAGTAAGCGGCTGTATAAGCAATAATTTTCTACTAAAGAGTGTTAACCTGCATTCCTTGGCGTTTGCAAAGAGCTTTTTTCGTATAACGGTATTGTTTGCTTCCGCTAGTTTTTCAACTACGCGAAAACCTATGTTGTGACGTGTATTTATATACTTTGAACCTGGGTTACCGAGCCCTGCTACAAGGTGCATCAGATTATCCTATCGCGAAAAAATGTTATTGCTTCTTCTCTTCCTTGGCAGGCGCGGGCTGTGATTCACCAGATGCTTCAGCGCCTTCTTCAGGCTTCTTCTCTCTTATTACTTCCGGTTCAGCCGCCTCTTCCGATGCCGCCTCTTCCTCTGAGACTTCCTCTTCTGCCTTAGGAACAACGACTGAGCATACAGTCTGCTCCGGATCATTGAGCACTGTTATACCATCTGGAATATCAAGATCCTTTACCCTGATGCCTTCACCCATCTTAAGCATTTCTACATGAACATCTATCCGCTCCGGTATCTCCGTAGGAAGACACTCTACATGAAGTTCTTTAGTAGGGTGATCAAGGATACCTCCGTCTGACGTTACGCCTTCAGGCTCACCTTTTGTCTCAATAGCTATTGTTACATTTATCTTGTCAGTAAGAGAGATCTCATGAAAATCCAGATGGAGAACATCTCCCTTAATCGGATGATACTGTATCTCCTTTATGATAACGGTCTTATCATTCTTTGCGGATTTGGTCTTATCATCAGAGGCAATATTTAAGTTGATAATTACATTACCGCCCGCTGATGTGTGTAGCACATGAAACAGTTCCCTGGCATCTACCTTAAGCGGGAGAGCCTTGTCACCTTGCTTATAGACAATAGCCGGCACTATGCCGGATTTTCTCATTCGGCTGCCCGACTCTTTCCCAAATTCCTCACGTATCTCTGCTTTTAATATAACTTTTTCCATTTGATTTTACTCCTTTATCCTAGCTTAAGATATTCATCGTCATCTGAAGCACCGGCCTTATTCTTTTTTTTAGGTGTAGGGCTCTTAAATAATATGCTTATTGACTCTTCATTGTGGATCCTCTGTATAGCATCGGCCAGCAGCGGGGCGACTGACAGGACTTTTATGCCCGAGAAGATTTTCTCCTTTGGCACCGGTATCGTATTAGCTACCACCAATTCTTTTAGCCCGATATTTTTCAATCGTTCTCTTGCCGGGCCGCACAGCAGCGGATGTGTTATCGCCGCGTATATCTCCTTGGCACCTTTTTTCTTGAGCGCGATTACCGCCTCCTGAAGAGACCCTGCAGTCGCGACAATATCATCGACTATAACCACTGTCTTTCCCTTTACCTCGCCTAAGATATGCATAACCTCTGCATCTACATCATTACGTCTTCTCTTATCTACTATCGCCAAGCCCGCATGCATCCTCTTCGCGTAAGCTCGAGCCATCTTTATGCCTCCGACATCAGGTGAAACAGCCACTAAATTCTTAAGGCCTTTCTTTTTGAAATACTCAACAAAAACATTCACAGCAAAGAGATGATCGAGGTTTATATCAAAGAAACCCTGAATCTGTCCCGCATGCAGGTCTATAGTAAGGACCCTGTTAGCACCTGCTGTGGTAATAAGATTGGCCATCAACTTCGCTGTAATGGGCACCCTGGGCTGATCTTTTCTATCCTGCCTAGCGTAACCATAATAAGGTATTACAGCTGTAATCCTGCGTGCTGACGCGCGCTTTAAGGCATCTATCATTATCAGCAATTCCATCGCAGACTTATTGACCGGGGGGGCCGTTGGCTGGACCACAAAAACATCTTTACCTCTGACATTTTCGCGTATCTGCACCTTGATCTCACCTTCGCTGAATTCTGAAACCAGTGCGTTACCCTGCTTGACCTTGAGGCACTTACAGATGCCCGCGGCAAGTTTTTTATGTGTAGTACCTGAAAATACGACAATCCCGTTTGTTTTTTTCATATGCCCGCTCCCTATAAGTTAATATATAATTCTTAGTTCTTAATTATTTTCTTCTTTTTAAGTCTATTCTTGCCGGATAAAGGTCTTGCCGGAACCCCAACCACTACACTGCCCGGAAGAATATCACTGCCCCTTACTAAAACGCTGCCGGCGCCTGTCATGGCCTTTTTTCCTATCCTTGCAGGCGCTACAATAGTCGTTCCGCTTCCGACAAAAGCCTGATCTTCGATGATGGTCCTGTGCTTGTTCCTTCCGTCATAATTAGCTGTGATTACACCCGCTCCTATATTAGCATCCCTGCCAACGTCAGTATCCCCAATATAGCTGTGGTGTTTCGCTCTTGAGCCTTTGCCAATCCTGGATCTGACTACCTCGACATAATTTCCAACGCAAGAACCCTTTTCTAAAACAGTGCCGCGCCGTAGATGCGCGAACGGGCCTATCTTGCAACATGAACCCACAACAACCCCACTCTCTATCACAACAAAGGGATATATAATCGTATCTTTGCCTATCTTTGCGCCTTCCTCTATATATGCGCTAGCCGGATCCTTTATAATCACGCCTGTTACTAGGAACTTATCCATCGCTCGCTTGCGCAATATAACCTCAGCAGACTGTAAATCCTCTCGTCTATTTACACCAAGCACTTCATCAGCGTCTTTGGTAATATAGGAATTGGCCTTGTAACCTTTTTTATAAAAATGATTTATAATATCCGTAAGATAATATTCGCCTTTTATCTTATTCTTCTGTATACAGCTTAACCCTTTAAAAAGTTTTTTCGCGTTAAAGCAGTAAGCGCCGGCGTTTATCTCGTATTGCGTATTGCGTTGTGCGTTATGCGATAATGAAGCTTCTGTATGCTCTATTATCCCGCAAATTTTCCCATCCGCGTCACGTGCTATTTGGCCATATTCTTTTGCATCTTCCACAGAAGCGGAAAGCACGGTAACATCTGACTTCGTGCTTATGTGTTTTTTAAGCATGGCCTTTATAGTTACATCTGATATGAGAGGGGTATCGGCGTACAAAACCATAATGATGCCATTGAAACCCTTAAAATGTGCTGATGCCTGTTTTACTGCGTCAGCTGAGCCCAACAGCCTGCGCTGTTTTATTATCTTTAAGCCCTGCCCAGCCAGGTTTTTTTTCAGAATATCTATCTTATAGCCACCGACTACTAATATATCGTTTATCTTGCTCTTGCGAGCGGAATTTATCAAAAACTCTACCATAGGCTTGCCTGATAACCTACACAACGCTTTTGGTAATGCCGATCTCATGCGGACACCTTTACCTGCCGCGAGTATTATAGCCGCGCATTTTTTCATGCTACTTTTTTTCCTTGTAAAACTTTTCTTATCAGTTCCGGTTTCTTGTTACTTGTAATAACTTCGTCGGTAATTACGCATTCTTTCACGCCAGACTCTGAAGGAAGCTCATACATGATCTCAAGCATAGCTTCCTCTAGTATAAAGCGTAAAGCCCGCGCACCAGTCTTCTTCCTGACAGCCTTGCTCGCTATCTCTTTTAACGCGGTATCAGTGAATGTAAGTTTAACGCCTTCCATGTCAAAACATTTTATATACTGTTTTACAAGAGCGTTTTTCGGTTTTGTAAGTACGTGTATAAGGTCTGTTTCACTTAAGAGATTGAGCGTAGCGACAATAGAAAGCCTTCCGATAAACTCAGGTATCATGCCAAATTTCAACAGATCCTCTGTCTCAACATGGGCAAGGACACTATTTAAAACATTTACGCTTTGTTTCGCTAAGCTGTCCGCTTTAAAACCTATCTCTGTCTTGCCTATTCTTCTCTCAATAATATTATCGAGAGCACTGAAGGTACCGCCACATATAAACAGGATGTTTTTTGTATCAAGCTTTATATATTCCTGCTGCGGGTGCTTCCTGCCTCCTTGTGGCGGGACATTTGCCTCTGTTCCTTCTATTATCTTGAGAAGCGCCTGCTGAACACCTTCTCCTGAAACGTCCCTTGTAATAGATACATTATCATGAGTCTTACCTATCTTATCTATCTCGTCGATATATATAATACCGCATTGCGCGCGATTTACATCGTAGTCGCAACTCTGTAAAAGCCTAAGCAACACATTCTCCACATCTTCACCTACATAGCCGGCCTCTGTTAAAGGCGTGGCATCACATATAGCAAAAGGCACATCCAGTATCTTAGCAAGTGTCTGGGCCAGAAGAGTCTTGCCGCTTCCTGTAGGGCCGATAAGAAGCACATTGGACTTTTCAAGCTGTACATCAGCATCATGGCCTGACGTGACAGACGGGCTTATAAGCCTTTTATAGTGATTATACACTGCCACAGATAACTTCTTCTTTGCCGTCTCCTGGCCTATTATATATTTATCTAAATCCTTCTTTATGGCTATAGGCTTTGGCAATTCCCTCATTGCGCTAAAGGGCATGCTGGGGATTGAGTTCTTTTTATCTTTGCTTAAAAGTATTTGATTGCACAAGTGTACACAGTTATCACATATATATACACCCGGCCCACTAAAGAGCTTCTTTACCCCGGATTTATTCCTGCCACAAAATGAACATTTACTCATAATAATACCTGTTTTTATTTTCAATTCTATGTAATTTTTGACGCGTCGAACCATGGCTGGCGGAGGTGGGCTCGAACCACCACAAACGGCTCCAAAAGCCGTTGTGCTACCATTACACTATCCGCCATTTATATCGGTTTCAGGTTTACGGTGTTAGGTTGTAGCTTGAAAAAAACGCAAACCTAAAACCAAGCGCCGAAGTATGGCCGGATCAGCTCAGATCTACATCCCCGCCAATGGGTTCTGCTCCCGGAATAGGCTTTTCATGATGAACTTCTTCACGCTGCTCTGAATAAACTTCTTTCGGTTGTTCAGGGCTCTCCTTAGCTGTTACGCTTGCTCTATCTTGCCTGTATGCCTCCAGGACTTTCTTCTGTATCTTCTCTCTGCATTCCGCTGTAATAGGATGAGCGATATCTCTATGTTCTGACTGACGCTGGTTTTTATCGTTACTCTCTACATACGGCACCGGTGGTGGCATAACAACCGCGCACTGACTGCAGTATTTGCTACGAGCGGGATTTTTAAAACCACATTTAGGGCATGCCTCTTTTATCTTGCGTGAAGGCATAGCCACAAAAAGCCCCTTTGTTCCTTCAATTATCTTTATATTTCTGACTACAAAACAGTCGTCAAATGTAATAGTAGCAAATGCCTTTAACTTCTTATCGTCCGATTCCTTAGCGAATATCCTGACTTCTGTAATCTCCATCTCTTGCCGGCTCCTTTTTAATTCTTAACTTTCTATGCTGTTTCAGTTAAAAAAAGCTGCCATCTTCTGTCTGCCTTGATATCTTTCTTTGCCTTTACAGCCTCCTTTCTTTTTCTAAAAAGGGCAAAAACTGTAGGGCCACTGCCTGAAAGGAGCACCCCTTCCGTATATAAAGACAAGATCTTCTTGCCTTCACTAACAATCGGGTAAATAGGCAATACTGCATCTTCTAATCTATTATAAAGTGAGTTTCTTACTCTGAATAACCCATCTTTGCTCGATAAAATGTGGGCAAATAGATTAACATCCATACCGGGTTTTGTCAAGCGTAAAGTCAACTTGCTATATATAGTTTTAGTATATATATAAACACGTGGCACAAGGGCCAATATATAGCACTGGGCAGGGGTCTTTATCTCTGTGAGACGATCACCTATGCCTCTGCCGATAGCGCAATTATACCCTGATGTAAAAAAACCTACATCCGCGCCTATTGCCCTGGCTAGTAATATAAGTCGTAAACGGCTTAAACGAAGATTAAAAAGTTTTGCCATTGCCGCTATGACTGAGGCAGCGTCTGAACTGCCGCCTCCAAGCCCTGCCGCGATAGGGATCCTTTTCTTAATCGATATAGCTATGCCATCTTTTATCTTAAATTCATTCTTTACAAGACTAGCTGCCTTATACGCTAAGTTTGCCCTGGATGAAGGAAGATCAGGGGAATCCGTGCAAAGAGATATGCCCTTCTTCACTATACTTACCTTTATTGTATCACAAATCTTTAATTTTTGGAATATGGTTGCTATATTATGGTAGGAGTCTCTGCGTTTGCTGATAACATCAAGATAAAGATTGATCTTCGCCGGGGCATCTAAAGTAATCGATTTCATATTATCTGTTGATTGGCCTATTACGCGGGATTCTGTCAAAACTCCCATGTTGTAAATAAGATTATCTGCTAACCTGTTTCTTTCTTTTTAGCACACGCTTAGCTGCCGTTACGATATCCTCCGGCATAAGCTTTAGTTTTTTCATCAGATCCCAGGGGGCGCCGGATTCTCCAAAACGATCGCGAACACCTACCATCTCAACCGGAACCGGTAATTCTTCTATAAGCACCTCAGCAACAGCACTGCCCATGCCACAGGCTACAAGATGCTCCTCAGCTGTTACAATAGCGCCTGTCCTCTCCGCGGCGGTTAAGATCGCTGGCCTATCAATGGGCTTTACTGTATGCAGATTGATTACCCCTGCGTCAATGCCTTCGGCTTTAAGCGAATCAGATGCTTTTATAGCATGAAAAACCATTATGCCGCATGCTATGATAGTCAAGTCATTGCCCTCTCTTATAATATGGGCCTTTCCTATCTCAAAATCATCATAACCATCTGTTATGATTGGAAGCTTCTCTCTGCCAAGACGTAAATAAACAGGGCCTTTAATCGCAGCTGAGGCTATTGTCGCCTTTTCCGCTTCAGCGGCATCGCATGGCACCACAACACTCATATGCGGTAAAAGCCTCATAAGCGCAATCTCCTCAAGTGCCTGATGTGTTGCTCCATCCGGGCCAACGGTTACGCCACCGTGGGTTCCCCCTATATTTATGTTAATATTCATATACGCCGCGGAGACCCTTATCTGTTCCCAGGCACGGCCTGAAGCGAATACGCCAAAACTGCAACAAAAAGGTATCTTTCCTGAAAGCGCGAAACCGGCGGCTGTGCTCATCATATCCTGCTCAGCAACACCAAAAGAGAAGAACCTTTCCGGGAACTCATCCTTAAACCAATTGGCGCGTGTCGATTCCGTTAGATCCGCGCTAAGAACAACTATTCTTTCATCTGCCTTGCCTAAACTTACAAGTCCTTTTCCATAACCATCTCTGGTCGCCTTCCAGCATGACTTATCTTCGTTAATCAATTCTTATTCTCCTGTTTCGCCATTTGCTAATCTCGTCTTTTGATATTATTAATGACTTGTTATCGAATTTATTAAAAACCTCAATCTCATCAAAATCCTTAAAACTATAAATATAAGCAACGTAGCAGATCTTCTGCATGCAGAATTCCAGTATCTCACCATGCCACGCCTTACCATGAATAAGTTCGCTTACCGGCAGACCCTCTCTGCTAATATCAACAACGAACTTTAACGTCTTTCCATCAAGGCTACCCTTGCAAAATATGACCTTGAATTTCCCGGCTAAGTCTTTGTTTTCCCTGAATTCATCCTGAATCCTGCGCGATGTCTGTTCGCATATAAATTCCGTAAAGCTCTGGTCCTTCAATGTAAAATCACCGAGCCAGGTGTCTATTATGGCCTGTGGATTAAACCGCACATCAAAGACCATGCGCTTTGCGAATTCGCCCCTGGATATGTCCCCTAAGAAAAACCGTCTCAGGTCAAAGATATATCGGGTCATCACTACTTCAGCGCCGGGAACTTTTGGATCATATGTTATAACGGTATAAAAATCTATCGATCTGTCGCTACTTAAGGCTACCCGCGACGCGCTTAGCATAACACCTGTTATCTTGTCAAAGGCCTCGGGCTTTATCTGTAGAGTCTCTGTATCGAAGAGCCCTTCCAAGGGGATACGGACCCCCATTGTAGAACCTTCTATAACTACTTCAACATCAACATTATACTCTTTTTCACAGAGTTTTTGCACACTCTCTACTATTCTTTCTTTAGGATACGTAGGCGTGCATGAAGCAAACGCGATACAAAAAACTAAAAGTAGTATCGCTCTATTTAGTATCATCACTGCTTATAGCCGATTCATTTTTTTTGAAATGCTTGAATATAGCCTCTATCTCGTCAAAGTCAAGCTCTTCTTTCGCGAGGAGCTCCTTTACCAGCGTTTCAACGATATTCCATTCCTTCTTGAGCAACTCCTCTACTTCCTTGAGGCATTCCTGCATAATAGCCTGCGTCTCCGCGTTCAACTTCTCTTTAGTTGACTCGGCTAGCTGGGTCGCGGAAGGCGCATTACTGTTAACAGTATTGCCATAAATACTATAGTCGCCGACAAGGCCGCTCTTGCCCATGCCTAAGCGCCATACCATATCATGAGCTTGTTGCATAGACTTCATGAAATCTCCACTTACTCCGTTAGAAGTCGTACCATATTTTATCTTTTCCGCGACATAGCCTGCCAGGGATGTCTTTATGTCTGCAGAATACGCGTCTTTGTTTCGAGTTTGGAGCTCCTCTTTAGGATGGTGCATTGTCGCCCCAAGATACCCCTTGCGGGATATAATAGATATCTTAAACACGTCATCCGCGGGATGGAGCATATATAATATTACGCCGTGGCCTGCTTCGTGGTAGGCCACCATCTCTCTCTCTTTTGGAGTCATAAAGCCTCTATGCTTTATGCCCCAATCGACTCGATCCATAGCATCGCTTATCTCTTTTAATGAAACTATATCCTTTTTATTTCTTGTCGCTATTAACGCGGATTCCTTTACTATATTCATTATATCCGCCGGGGTCTTACGCACTGCCCTGCGCGCCAATCTTCCTATATCCAATTTTTCATCATGCTTGACCTTGGTCAGATAAAATCTAAAAAGGCTCTCCCTGCCTTCAAGATTAGGCCTGTCTATATAAACCTTTCTGTCAAAGCGCCCGGGACGCAACATGGCCTCATCAAGAGTATCTTCCGGTGCGTTAGTAGCGCCGATAACAATTACATTCTCCTGCTTCTGTTTTAAGCCATCCATCTCAACAAGAAGCTGGTTCTGTGTAGCATTCGTCTCCTGGCCCTGGCCTAAATAGCTATACCCTCTTTTTTTACCTATCGCGTCAAGTTCGTCTATAAACACTATGCACCCGCCATGCGCTTCTGCTAAGCGGCGTGCTTTTTTAAATAGTTTTCTCATCCTGCTAGCACCAACTCCTACAAATATCTCTGTAAATTCACTTGCAGACATTGATATAAAAGGGATCCCTGATTCCGTGGCTATAGCCTTTGCCAGGTATGTCTTACCGCAACCCGGAGGCCCCATCATCAATATACCTTTTATTACCTGCCCGCCTATCTGCTGAAGTTTTCTCCTGTCTTTTATAAGCTCGACAACCTCCCAAGATTCTTGCTTTGCCTCATCTATGCCTATGACATCGTTAAAGCTTACAGCAATCTTCTCCCCTTTTACCAGGCCTTTGTCGAGTTTCGCGAACCCACCCCTGAAAACTGTCATATACATATATACAAATATCATCGCGTTGACAGCTACTATAAGAATCTGCAAAGGCAGCGTAGCCAATGTCATATGCCTGTAAAAAGACTCTAAGGTGCTTAAGCCATATATAGCCGCGCCGATCAATAAGACTACAGCGCTTCCTATGGCCATCTTTATCCAGTGGTCGAGAAGAAACAATTTTATCCGTTTGTGTAAAATTAACATATTATAAACTCCTATATTTTAAGTCTTGCGCGAATAGCTTGTTAGTAGTTTCAAACGTTTTATTCAAGTTCTTTTAAGGCAGCTTCCAGTTCATCTGGCTTTGGAGCTATGCCATGCCATCCTGCCTTATTCTCGATAAAAGATACGCCTTTTCCCTTTATCGTATGTGCTATTATCATAGTAGGCTTGTCCTTTACCTTCTCCGCGCTGTCTAAGCTCTCAAGAATTTGGGTAAAATCATGCCCATCTATTTCTATAACATTCCAACCGAATGCCTCCCATTTTTCTTGCAACACGAGCATATCTTTAACATCACACAAAAAACCGTCTATCTGCAATTTATTATAATCAATTATAGCGCAGAGATTATCAAGATTATTATGGGCAGCTGTCATAGCAGCTTCCCATACCTGGCCTTCATTTGTCTCACCATCTCCTAACACGCAATAGACCCTCGTATCCTTCTTATCGAGCTTAGCTGAAAGAGCCATACCATTAGCGATAGAAAGCCCCTGCCCAAGAGAGCCTGTAGATGCCTCTAACCCGGGAAGTCCGAGTTGAGGATGGCCCTGCAATAATGTGCCGATCTTTCTTAATGTAGACAGCCTGTCCTTTGAAAAGAACCCACAGTGCGCTAGTACCGCGTATTGCGTGGGGCACCCATGCCCCTTTGACAGAATAAATCTATCTCTTCCGTCCCAATTGGGATTCTTCGCATCATATCTTAATTTATAGCTATATATAGAATGTATAATCTCAACGCATGAAAGAGAGCTTCCTGTGTGTCCGCTTCCTGCCTCTGAAAGCATGGTCAATATGTCTCTTCGCAGCTGCCTTGCCTGATCTTTTAACTTACCTATATCCGGTTTTGTCATCTTATGCCCTTTAATTTCTCTATCGTATTTTTGTTTTTTGCATCAAGTGTCAATGATTTTTGCCATGCTTTGTTTGCTTTACGAGTCTTACCCATCGCGTTATATACATCCCCAAGGTGATCATATATTTCCGAGTCATCACCATAAAGTTTTAAGGCGTTACTTATAAGTTCTCGGGCCCTGTCCAAATCGCCTTTTTTATAATAAGCCCATCCCAGGCTATCTATAAAAGCAGCGTTTTTTGGAAACCCCTTTAAGGCGCGCTTTATCAATATAATAGCTTCGTCAAGATGCTGATTATCTTCCACGTACATATAGCCGAGATAATTCAAGGCATCAGCGTCATTTGGGTCTATAGTAATGGCCTTTGTGAGAAACTCTTTCGCCTTCGCGCGATCATCTATCCTTTCGTACGCGGCTCCTAAATAAAAATAGGCTGCCTGATTATCATTATCGGCCATAAGAACTTTTTCGAAATAACTTATCGCCTTTAAATAATCCTTCTGATCAAAATAGATTATGCCAATAAGCAATAATGCCTTGCGATTATCTGTATCGGTTTCAAGCAACTTAGTTAAAACTGAAAGCGCCTCTTGCTTTTTCTGTTTCTTAAGATAAATCTCTGAAAGCCCAAGAAAAGCATCGGGGATATCCGGGCTATCCGCTATCGCCTTCTGATATTCTGACTCTGCTAAGCTAAATGACCCGTTTAAAAAATAAGCCCTGGCAAGCCTTAAAGGCAACGTCTTATTCTCTGGCGCTATCGCGATCGCATCTTTGTAATAGTTTAGCGCCTTAGAATAATTTTGTTTAAGCTCTGCTATAACACCCTGCGCTATCACGGCCTCAAGATAATCAGGCCGTAGAATAATTGCCTGCTCAAAATCATGCTTTGCCTCATTTACTCTATTTAGCTTAAGATGCAGAAGGCCTAAATTAAAATAGAGATGGGGCGAGAATTCATTTCTTACCAGCAATTTATCATAAACATCCAGGGCCTGCTGGAGTTTGTCCTGAAAAACATATACATCCGCTAAAGAAGAAAGCGCGAGTATGTTATGAGGATCGGCCTTTATTATATTCTCATACTCTCTTGTTGCCGCCTCAAAGTCTTGTTTATCGAGATATAAAACCGCTAACAGAAAACGCGCCTTCAGATTATCGCTATCTAGCCCCAAAACATCGTTTAAGGCCTCTTGGGCCTTGTCGTACTCCTTCAAATGAATGTATGAAGAGGCTAATCTGAAATACAGATTTTCTGAATCAGTTTTATATTGCTTAACGCGCTTGAACTCTAGGATCGCATTATGATATTGAGCCTGATTATCAAAGATAACGCCCATCAGATAATGGGCATATGACTGGCTTTTCTTTTGCTGCTCTTCTAAATTTTTGTGGTTTGTAAGGAAATTCTGTTTTTCCCAAAGATTCTGAAAGAAGGAGAATATACCATTATACCCGGATCGCTGTTCCGGCCGCGTTAGTTCACCCGCGTATCCTTGATCTAAGAAAAGACCACAAATTAATAATAGTGGTAAAACACCTGATAAAATTTTAGTGTTCAATCTGGCAAGATACCTTATATCAATCAGCACACAATATGGCTGTTTTATGACTTTTTCTTCTTGTGACGCATTTTTCTAAGGCGCTTATTCCTCTTGTGCTTGGCCATCTTCTGGCGCTTCTTCTTTTTGCCGCACGGCATGTTTGTGACTCCTTGTTTATTAGTCTTGAAACTGTTTCTCGACTAGTTGTGGAACAGTTTCGAACACTTACTGTAATTTAATAAATTGCCTTATTCAATGGATACTCAATAATGCCCTGGGCTCCTGCGCGTTTAAGAGCAGGGATGAGACGCTTGACGTCTTCCTCATCTATAATAGTATCAACATCAAACCAATCTTTGTCTGTAAGCTCTGATATTGTCGGCCTCTTCATCGCGGGCAAAAGGGAAAGTATCTTTTTAAGATACGGCTTCTTGACATTCATCTTCAGCCCAACCTTTGTCTCCGCGAGAATAGCGCCCTTAAGAAGCATGCCTAAAGATTCCATCTTTGATCTCTTCCAGGTATTTTTCCATGCCTCTTTATTTGCTATCATCTGTGTCGTGGAATAACATATCGTGTCTACAATACGCAGTTTATTCGCCCTGAGGCTTGATCCCGTCTCTGTAATCTCAACTATAGCGTCTACGAGACCCGCCGCTACCTTGACCTCTGTCGCGCCCCAGCTAAACTCAACCTCAGCGGTTACCTTGTTTTTTCTTAAAAATGCTTTTGTAACACCTACTAGCTCGGTAGCGACGCGTTTTTTACTTAAATCCTTTATGGAACGTATCTTTGAGCTCTCTGGCACAGCCACAACCCATCTTACACTGTTTAAACTCTGTTTCGCGTATTCTAAAGTCTCCACGCGTTTAACATCAGAATTATTCTCTCTTATCCAGTCCTCGCCGGTAATACCACAATCCAATGCCCCGTCCGCGACATATCTGGACATCTCCTGAGCACGCAAAAGAACCGGATCAAGCTCCAAATCATTTATTGACGGAAAGTAAGAGCGACTTGCTACGCTAATATTAAAGCCCGCTTTTTTCAATATCCTGAATGTTGATTCCTGCAAGCTCCCCTTTGGAAGCCCTATTTTAAGTACCTTTTTCTTCATTATGGAGACCTCTTTGTATGTTTCTGAGCTCCTCTTTAGCAGACAAACGCATCTGCTTTTTTGAGCCCTGCATAACACGTGTCCCGGGATTTATATTCCAGGTTTTCCTGATTTTTGGTTTTTTTGAAGGCTTTATTTTCATAAAACTCAAAACTGTTCATATAATATACATTTTTTTGCGCTTTGTGTCAATATAATACTTATTTAAGCACAGTCAC
>CAZDLP010000010.1:7055-30721 GCA_964506565.1 uncultured Planctomycetia bacterium | reverse complement strand
GCGATTATTACGCCATGCAACATTATCTTACGCCTCCTACCATACTTTTAGTAAAGAGAACGGCGTCTCTTATTGCTTTGGACTTATTGGGCAGGTTCTTCTCTATCCTGTTTATAATAGCACTTCCCACTATAACGCCGTCACAATAGGCGCTTAGGCTCTTCACCTGTTTTGGCGTTGAAACACCGAATCCGATACAAACCGGCTTATTGCTTGAGCGCTTAATCGCTCTTATATGTTCTCTAATATGCGTTGGCAGCGCTGCTCGCGCACCGGTTACGCCTGCAAGTGATACATAATATATAAAACCTGTTGATTTCTGAGTTATCAACTTCATTCTTTTGCTTGTAGTCGTAGGCGCTACTAAAAAAATCGTCTTGAAATCATATTGCCTGGCAGCAGAGATAAGTTCGTCAGCCTCTTCAGGAATAAGATCAGGAATAATAACACCGTCAGCACCGGCGATCATTGCCTCTTTCGCAAAACGCTCTACGCCATAACTGTAAATCGGGTTATAGTAACCCATAAGCACCAGCGGAATATCAGTCTTCTTGCGTAACGAACTAATAAGTGAGAATATCGTGGAAAGATTTACACTCTTCTTAAGCGCACGAAGAGATGCTTTTTGTATAGTTGGGCCATCTGCTAAAGGGTCTGAAAAAGGTATACCGAGCTCAACAATATCTACTCCTATACGGTCTAGCTCTAAGACAAGTTTCTCTGTAGTCGATATATCAGGGTCCCCTGCGCAAATATATGTTATAAAGGCCTTTCTCTTCTGCTTTCTGATATCTTTAAACCTCTTATCTATCCTGTTCACTCTCTTCGTATCCTCCTAGTTTGGCGACATTCTAAAAGCTAATACCAAATACCGAAATTAACTGCACGAAGCACTTGCTTTATATTACATCCTTTATCATATCAATATCCTTGTCGCCCCTGCCTGAGAGACAAAGAATGATTACTTCGCTCCTCTTTGATTTAAGCTTTTTAAGATAGCTAATAGCATGGGCGGTCTCAAGCGCGGGGATGATGCCCTCGGTCTCTGAAAGCAATCGCATAGCATCCAATGCCTCTTTGTCTGTTACTGATACGTATTTCGCGCGCTTGCTATCTTTATAAAATGAGTGCTCAGGGCCAACACCAGGATAGTCTAATCCTGCTGATATGGAATGCGCTATCTTAACCTGTCCGTCCTTATCCTGTAAAAGATAACTCTTTGAACCATGCAATACGCCAACCCTGCCCATTTGTAATGTCGCGGCATGCTTACCTGTCCTCACACCAAAACCCGCTGCCTCAACACCTATAAATTTTGCTTTTGATTTCAGATATGGATGAAACAGGCCTATTGAATTTGACCCACCCCCAACACAGGCAACAAGATAATCAGGTTCTTTCTCTTTAATAGCCCTCAGCTGGACTTTGGTCTCTTTACCTATAACAGACTGAAAATCCCGCACCATAGCCGGATACGGGTGAGGCCCAACAACAGAGCCTATAATATAATGAGTAGTGCCTACATTTGTAACCCAATCTCTTAACGCCTCATTTGTCGCGTCTTTTAGTGTTCGCGAACCGGTCAAAACAGGTATTACACGCGCGCCTAAAAGCTTCATTCTAAAAACATTGAGTGACTGACGCGCTATGTCCTCTTCACCCATATACACATCGCATTCCAGCCCAAATAGCGCGGCAACCGTAGCCGTAGCTACGCCATGCTGGCCCGCGCCTGTCTCCGCTATAATACGTGGCTTTTTCATCTTTATCGCTAAAAGCGCCTGCCCTAATGTATTATTTATCTTATGCGCCCCGGTATGGCAAAGGTCTTCTCTTTTTAAATATATCCTTGCCCCTCCTAAAAACTTTGTCAAGTTCTTCGCGAAATATAGCGGGGTAGGCCTTCCGGCATACTGCTTGAGATAATAATCAAGCTCCTCTTTGAAGCTCTTATTGTTCCTGGACTTCTTATACTCTATCTCGAGCTCATTAAGTGCCGCCATTAATGTCTCAGGTACATATTTCCCGCCAAAGATCCCAAAATATCCTCTTTTATCAGGCCCCATAACCTTTTCCTTTATTTTAAATTACCAATAACATCAGCAAATATCTTTGCTGTATCAAGCAGGCTCTTTACGCGAACAAATTCATTATCAGAATGGCCTGAACCTCCTCCGTCTACTGAATAACCGAGGCAAGGTATGCCTTTTCTTATTAAATACCTTATATCAGTAGCCCCTGACATGAGCGCGCATTTTGGATTTTTCTTTAAAATTTTCTTAGCTGATCTCTTAAATTCCTTAAATAGCATATTTTTATCATCAGAGATCACAGAATCTTCATCACTTATAAGCTTAACTTTTATATCAAGCGTCTTGTCTTTCTTCTTTATCTTTTCTACAAATTGGGATATCTCTTTCTTCACATCACCAATATTCTCTTCAGGAAGAAATCTACGATCTATGGTAAAACAGGCCCTGTCAGGGACTATATTAGTCTTATACCCACCCCAGACTTCTCCGCCCATCATCATGGTTGAGCAAGAACTTTTTTGTGATTTAGTATGATATTGTGTCTTTCGTTTTTCAATACTATCCTTAAGCGATAAAAACTCATTCGCGACAAAAATCATCTTCTCAAACGCGTTTACACCCTTGTGCGGTTCACTGCCATGACAGGAGAGGCCTTTTATCTCAATACGAAACCAGGCGATCCCTTTATTGCCATATGCTATATAATCGTCGTAATGGCCTTCACTTATAGCATAATCCGGTTTTATAAAATTTCTTTTCACGAGATAGCCGAATCCTGTCCTTCCACCTATCTCCTCATCGGGAGTAAAAGAGAGCTCAATATTGCATTTCGGCTTAACGCCGCTTGCCTTAAGCGCCTCTATAGCGATAAGTGTAGCTGCTATATTAGCCTTCATATCCTCTGTACCGCGCCCATAGATCTTACCTTGTTTTAAAACGGGCTTAAATGGCTGAGTCTTCCAGCTTGAGGTTGTAGGAACTACATCGTAATGGCCATTTATGTGAAGGGTTCTACGTGCACCGATATCCCACTTAGCTATCAGATTAATCCTCTCAGAGCCTGTGTTTATCTTGTACCTTTTTAATTCGCTTTTAGGCGTGATTATACGCTTTGTACCCAGGGCGAGTTCCTTACAACGCCTCTCAATAAAATCAACTATTTTTTCATAATTCTCACCGGGAGGATTGACCGTTGGAATAGAGACAAGCTGCATTGTAAGCTTTATTAACTTATCCTTGCTCTTGTCTATAAACTGAAAAACCTGCTTCATAACCTACCTTTTTTTACTCTCTCTTATGCCTTACTTAAACCGATTTAGCGTTTTGGATAAAACGCGCGATTAATACTTCGTCTTTTTTTCCCGGTTCCCTCTCAACGCCGCTTGAAACATCGACACAAAACGGCTTTACCTTATCTACGGCAGTTTTAACATTATCAGGATTTAAACCTCCTGATAAAAAAATAGGTACATTAGGCTGCTTTAACATAGCCGCGATATTCCAATCAAAGTTATCGCCTGTGCCACCAAATTGTCCATACTTGAACGCGTCAAGCAATATAAAATCTATATCACAAAATGCCTTTATATCCTCAAGTGACCTCTCATCCTTTATGCGAAAAGCCTTTATGATTTTTTGATCTTTGAAGCAACCGCAATATTCAGGAGTCTCGTCTCCATGAAACTGGAGCATATCAACCCTGCCAAGGCTATCTATAGTATCGAGAACTCTTTTCTTTTGCTCATTGACGAATAATGCTACTATCTTCACATCTGGTGATAACTCAACTATAATATCCTTGGCTATCTTTGGATCTACTCTTCTTGGGCTATCAGCAAATACAAAACCTAAAAAATCCGCTCCGCAATTTTGTGCCGTAAGCGCGTCCTTTAAGTTTGTAATACCACATATTTTTACTTTTACCATCTCATTTTCCTGTAAACTCACGCACCTTCTTGCCCAGATCTTTAGCATCCATAAAAACCTCGCCTATCAAAACAGCACTCGCACCGATACTCTTTAGAAACAGTACATCAGAACGGGTGCGTATGCCGCTTTCGCTGACAATAATCTTACCTTTAGGCACAAGGCCTATGAGGTTCTCTGTCATGCTTATGCTGAGCTTAAATGTATTAAGGTCTCTGTTATTTATACCTATTATATCCTGCCTTGCGCTTATAGCCTTTTCCAATTCCTCCTTGCTATGCGCCTCGCAAAGAACAGCCATGTTTAATGATTTGGCGATACTGGAAAGCCTCACGATCTCTTCTTTCGAGAGTATATCAGTAATAAGCAGGATCGCGTCAGCCTCAGCAAGAGCGGATTCATATACCTGATATTCATCTATGATAAAATCTTTTCTTAAGACCGGTAGATTTGTGACCCTTCTTATCTCTTTTATATAACTAAGCTTGCCTTTAAAAAAAGTCTCTTCTGTTAGCACTGAGATCGCGGCAGCACCATTTATTTGGTATTGCCTTGCGATACTCTTGAGGTCAAATTCCTCTCTTATAACACCTCTAGTTGGGGATGCCTTCTTTATCTCCGCGATAATATTTATATCGTGAGATTGGCTAATGGCCTGTTTAAAATTGCGCCTAATGATATTCTTTTTAGAAAGCTGGTGCTTAATATACTCTAATGACACTACTTTTTTTGATTGTTGAATACGCGTTCTTGTCGATTTTATAATATCTGAAAGTATCATCTGTTCGCAAATGCCTTAAGTTGCTTGAGTTTGTTAAACGCTATACCCGAATCAATAGAAAAACTAGCCATCTTAAGCGCCTCTATTACATTGACTGCCTTTTTCGCGGCAAGAAGTCCATACGCGGCATTTATTAATACTACATCGCGTTTAGCTGATTTTTCTCCTTTTAACACGGAAATTACTATTTTAGCGTTCTTTTTAGCGTCACCACCGACGATATCCTTTAAACGCGCTCTCTTAATACCAAATTGCTCGGGCCTTACCTGATAGGTTCTAACACTTCTTCCTTTTAATTCGGATATCTGCGTAGGACCTGTAACCGATATCTCATCAAGCGCATCTAAACCATGTACAACAAATGCTTTTCTAAGGCCAAGCTTGCCAAGTACTCTAGCCATTGTCTCTGTAAGAGACTTACTATAAACCCCTAAGACCTGACAATGTGCGTTCGCTGGATTTGAAAGCGGGCCCAATATATTGAATATAGTTCTTATGCCGATCTCTTTCCTGACGCCCGCGGCGTGTTTCATGGCATTATGAAATAACGGAGCATAGATAAAACCTATGCCTATACGCTTTATACTCTGCGCGACCTTAGAAGGCGAAAGATTAATATTAACACCTAATGCCTCAAGAACATCAGCCGAGCCGCATCTACTTGATACTGATCGATTGCCATGTTTCGCAACCTTTATACCGCAACCGGCGACTACGAACGCGACTGTAGTAGATATATTAAATGTATTAGTACCGCTTCCTCCTGTACCACAGGTATCAAGAATAACCTCTTTTTCTATGTTGATCTCACTGCGATCTATATTAAGACCGCCCTGCACATTAACCGTACGAGCAAATCTCCTCATAACAGTCGCGGCGGATGTTATCTCTGTAACTGTCTCACCTTTCATGCGCAAACCGGTAATAAACGCTCCTATCTGCGAAGGGGTTGCTCTACCGCTCATAATCTCAGAGAATGCCTGCTCCATTTCAATAGCGGTTAGATCTTTTTGCTCAACTACTTTTATTATCGCCTCTTTTATCATTTTCTTATCCTCATAAAATTCTTAAGCAGTTTCTTGCCTTCGTTTGTCAGAATCGACTCCGGATGGAACTGCACTCCCCATATCATATATTCTTTATGTCTTATCGCCATTATCTCATCGTCTTTGGTCCTGGCAGTAACCTCCAGGCAGTCTGGAATGCTCTTTCGCTCGATAATCAACGAGTGGTATCTTGTCGCAGTAAAAGGATTTTTTATCCCGGTAAATATATCCGATTTATTGTGATACACAAGAGATGTCTTACCATGCATAAGCCTCTTAGCGCCCACTATCTTCCCCCCAAAGACCTCACCAATGCATTGATGGCCTAAACAGACACCAAGTATCGGTATCTTACCAGCAAACTCCTTTATAACGGATTTTGATATACCCGCGTCATTAGGCCTTCCAGGGCCAGGTGATATTACTATGTGTTTGGGCCTTAACCTTTTAATCTGCGTTAAGGTTATCTTGTCATTCCTGTAAACCTTTAAGCGTGCGCCAAGCTCACCAAAATACTGAACCAGGTTATATGTAAAGGAATCATAATTATCAATCAATAGTATCATATTATCTTACCTGCCTGCCGGTAGGCGGACCTGCTTGGCTATGGATACAGCCTTAAGCATCCCCTTTGCCTTGTTTATAGTCTCTTGATACTCCTTAGCAGGCACAGAATCCGCGACAATACCAGCCCCTGCCTGTATATAAGCCTTGTTATTTTTAAGCAATATTGTACGTATGGTAATACACGTATCAAGATTTCCTGAAAAAGAGAGATATCCCACGCATCCTGCATACGGACCTCTTTTTGATATTTCCAGCTCATCTATGATCTCCATTGCGCGAATCTTTGGAGCGCCGGATACTGTTCCGGCTGGAAAAGACGCCTTTAGTAATGATAGCGCGTTAGAACCCGGCAAGAGCCTGCCCACACAATCACTGACAATGTGCATCACATGAGAATATCTTTCAATAACCATAAATTCGCTCAAACGTACACTCCCTGAAACGCAAACCCTGCCTAAATCATTTCTACCCAAATCTACAAGCATAAGATGCTCTGCCCGCTCCTTGGGATCGGAGAGCAACTCCTTTTCTAAGAGCTTATCCTCCCTCGCATCTTTACCTCTTGGCCTGGTACCTGCTATAGGGCGCACTTCCGCTATGCCATCCTCGCCACGAACCATAATCTCGGGAGAAGAGCCGACAAGCTTAAAATCCTTAAATGAGATATAGAACATATAAGGCGATGGATTCACCTGACGCAGTGCCCTGTATATATTAATTGGGTTCTTACTATAATCTGTCTCCAACCTCTGCGATAATACAACCTGTATAATGTCGCCCGCCTTAATGTACTTTTTCCCTTTTAATACGCTTTTTGTAAAATCTGATTTTTTTATGTTTGATTTAAACCTTATCGGCCTTGCTGTCTTTTCAATCGGTAAAAGATTTTCCTTAAGCGGCTTGTTAAGTTTTATAATTAGATTCTCTATCTTCTCTATAGCGTTTTTATACGCGCGGTTAACGGAAGTATCGCCACAGGATTTTATGTGCGCGTTCGACACGACCTTTATAGTATGGCTTACCCTGTCAAAGACAAGCAATGTATCCGCGAGCATAAGCTTTAGATCCGGAAGGCCAAGGTCATCTTTACAGGTATCGGGTATATCCTCGATAAAACGAATAACGTCATAACCTACGTAACCTACTAGCCCGCCACAAAACCTGGGAAGCCCTTTAACCTTGACAAACTTAAAGGCCTTCATCATCTTATTAATATAATCAAGGGGATTTGTAGTACTTGTTTTTACATTCTTTGACTTCTCTGTTATCTTTATCGAACCACCCTTAGATTCTATAACAACAGCCGGACTGGAACCTAAAAATGAGTAACGCCCTATCTTCTCCCCGCCCTCCATAGATTCAAAGAGAAATGAGTTCTTCTTGTCATCTATTTTTAAGAACGCGGATAAAGGAGTGTTAAGATCCGCGGAGATCTCCCTATAAACAGGTATGACATTACCTTTCTTTGTCAATCTTACAAATTCTTCTTTTTTTGGATGATACATTAGTATACTCTTTTTGGATCAAATACCTTTTTGCCTCTTGATGCCAAGCGGCCTGATTTAAATTCACGATAAAAACAGCTCTTGTATCCTGTGTGGCACGCGCCACCAAGTTGTTCTATTTTAATAAGCAAGCAATCCATATCACAATCAACATATATGGCCTTTACCTTTTGTATGTGCCCTGAGGACTCACCCTTAAGCCACATCTTCTTTCTTGAGCGGCTATAATAATTGCATTTTCTTGTCTTAAGAGTCTTTCTAACCGCTTCCTTATTCATATACGCGACCATCAGCACTTCATTGGTCTTGTAATCCTGTGTTATCGCCGGAATAAGGCCATCTGCAAACTTCAATTTATCTACAAAACTCACAATCTTATCTCAACCCCTCTCTCTTTTAAAAACTCTTTCGCTTCTTTTATGGTATGTTCCTTAAAATGAAATATGCTAGCTGCTAACGCGGCATCTGCTCTTCCCTCAACAAGGGCAAGGCGTAAATGCTCTAGATTACCCGCTCCACCTGATGCTATAACAGGAATGTTTATGGCCTCTGATATGGAGCTCGTAAGCTCTATGTCAAAGCCCTCTTTTGTGCCATCGCAATCCATACTAGTCAGCAAGATCTCACCAGCGCCTAAATCCGTAACTTCCTTAGCCCACTGTAACGCATCTTTGCCGGTAGGCTTTCTGCCGCCATGTGTATATACCTCCCAGTTATCGCCTGCTCTCTTGGCATCGATAGCGACAACTATGCACTGTGTGCCAAAACGGGATGCTGCCGCCTTTATAAAGCCTGGATTCTGTAACGCCTTGGTATTTATTGAGACCTTATCGGCACCTGCCTTTAAGAGGCCTTCTATCGTATCAAGCTCATCAATGCCACCTCCGACTGTAAGAGGCATAAAAACATTCTCCGCAGTACGCCTTACAACATCTATAAATATAGGCCTCTCTTCATGGCTTGCGGTAATATCTAAAAATACGATCTCATCCGCGCCTGCCTTGTCGTAAACCGCTGCTATCTCCGCAGGGTCTCCGGCGTCACGAAGATTTAAGAATTTTACACCCTTAACAACCCTTCCGTCTTTTACATCAAGACAGGGTATGATCCTCTTTGCGAGCATATCAACCTTCCTCTGCTATTTTAATAGCTTCCTTTAAATCGAGTCTCTGTTCGTATAATGCCTTACCGGTAATAACTCCGTAAAGATTCATATTCCCTAATGCCTTTAGATCCCTTATATCCTGCAAAGATGATACCCCGCCGGATATGATCACCTTTATTGAGACAGTGTCAAGCATCTTCTTGGCGAGCTCTAACTGTGGACTTTCTAATGTCCCATCTTTGAGTGTATTTGTATATATAATCATGCCAATGCCCAAAGACTCCATCTTTTTCGCAAGCGTGAAGGCATCGATTCCTGTAGATTCTGTCCAGCCTTTGGAAAGAATAATATCGCCTGCAGCATCTATGCCAATAGCTATCTTATCGGCACCAAAGGTCTTAACGAGCCTTTTAACAAACTCATCATCTTCATACGCCCTGGTACCTATAATTACCCTTGAAACACCTTTTGACAAAACTAACTCAGCATTCTTCTCTGTCCGTATCCCTCCACCTAGTTGTACAGGTATGCTGACTGATTGACAGACCTGTTGGATTACATCCAGATTCTTGGGCTCGCCTGCAAGTGCGCCATCAAGGTCGACCATATGTAAAAACTTAGCACCCATCTCCTCCCACTTCTTGGCGACCTCTACAACATCAGCTGAATAGAATGTCTCCTTATTAAAATCACCCTGCAAAAGTCGAACCACCCTTTTGGAACGTATATCGATCGCTGGCATAATAAACATTTATAGACTCACAAAGTTTTTAATTATCTTCAAGCCTTCTTCCTGGCTCTTTTCCGGATGAAATTGCATGGCATAGATATTATCTTTCCAGATCATTGAGCAGAACCTGCTCCCATAATCCGTAGTTGTAGCTACAACAGAGGCATCTTCCGGCACCACATAATAAGAATGCACAAAATACATATACGCCTGCTCAGAAACCCCTTTAAGCAGAGGGCAGTTTGGCTTTTCGGGTTTTAAATTATTCCAACCCATATGTGGTATCTTTATGCCCTTATCCTTTTGCAAGGAAACAACATCTCCCTTTATGATATCAAGCCCCTTATATTCACCGCCTTCAAAGCTTTTTGTAAAGAGAAGTTGTAAACCTAAACATATACCTAAAAAAGGCTTACCTGATTTTATAAAATCTAATATTGAATTGATAAGCCCACGCTTGCCTATCTCATCGTAGGCGTCTTTAAACGCGCCCACCCCAGGAAGTATCAGCTTGTCAGTCTTTTTTATATCATCCGGCATCGAGCTTACCACTACTTGATCAGTATAACGCTTAATAGCGTTGTTTACCGATGCTAGATTTCCCATACCGTAATCAACTATTGTAATCACAATTTTCCTTTAGTTGAGGGGACCTTCTTGCCCCTTCTGGGATCAATTCTCGTTGCTTCTAAAAGAGCTCTACCTAGCGCCTTAAATATGCTCTCAAGCACATGGTGAGTGTCTTTTCCTCTTATAATATCTACATGCATATTGATTCCGCTACCTAAAGTAAGCGCCTTTAAGAATTCTTCGCAGTCATTCAAATCGTAAGCCTTAGGTGCCTTTAAACCCTTTACCTTGGTCTTAAAATATAATGATGGCCTTCCGCTGATATCAAGAACTACTCTTGCGCGAGATAAAGCCTCATCCATAGGAACAAAGGACTGCCCAAATCTGCAGATACCTTTTTTAGAGCTTAGGGCCTTTTTAAATACCTGCCCTAAGACAATACCTATATCCTCATTAGTATGGTGTATGTCAACAGAGAGATCACCCTTAGCCTTTATGCTAAGGTTGAAAAGCCCATGACAGGTAAAAAGGTCGAGCATGTGATCGAGAAAACCTATGCCGGTATCTATCTTTGCCTTACCTTTTCCATCAAGGTCTAACTTGATAGTAATATCCGTCTCTTTTGTTTTACGACTTAGTAAGGCTACTCTCTTTTTCATATCTGTTATACTCCTCTTTTTCGAATCAGATAGTTTTGTAGCAAAACTATTTTATTATTCATAATCACTTAGGCCTGTGCCTATAGCAGTGCTTGGCTTTTTTTGCCATGGATTTTCATTGATGGCAAAAATACCTGCACTGCGAAGGTGCAGGCCCAAGTGATTTCGTTACCACGAAAATTGCTACAAACTCTCCTGCCATCATCAACTATTCAAACCTCTTCTTAATAGAGTCGATATGCTTATTCAAGCCTTCTAAACTTGCTATTCTTTCAATGTCATCCTTAACCGATTCAAGCGCTCTTTTTGAATAAGAGACAACATGGATACCTTTTAGAAAATCCCAGATACTCAATCCTGAGAAGAATCTGGCGCTACCTCCCGTTGGCAATACGTGGCTTGGACCAGCGATATAATCACTAAGCGCTGTCGGCGTATACTCACCCAGCAATATACATCCGGCGTTTTGTATCATCTTTGACAGCTTCTTAGGGTCCTTTACCATAAGTTGCAAATGCTCCGGAGCGATTTTGTTCGCTATCTCCGCTGCCTCTTTAAGGCTCTTTACAAGGATCAAATACCCCTTAAGCGGCTGCTGCTGCATAAATTTCACCAATCTCTTAGATTTTGTTATCAGTATTGATAGCCCCATAAGATGCTCACACTGCGCTGCCATATCAGCCGCGACAAATTCACAGTTTACACTGTCATCCGCGACAATTACAACTTCACTAGGGCCTGCTACCATATCTATGCCCACATAACCAAATACCTGTCTTTTTGCCTCTGATACATATTGGTTACCCGGGCCTACGATCTTGTCTACCCTTGGTATGCTCTTTGTACCAAACGCTAACGCCGCTACCGCCTGTGCACCACCGACTTTATATATCTCTGTTATACCAAGGAGATTCGCCATAACAAGTATATAAGGATGAACATTTCCATATTCGTTAGGGGGCGTTACTATGACAATTCTCTTTACCCCGGCAATCTTGGCAGGAAGGACTGTCATGTAGACAGTTGAGGCAAGTGGTGCGGTACCGGCCGGGATATATATCCCGACAGATTCTAAAGGTGTTATCCTTTCGCCCAGCATGATACCTTCCTTGTCTTTTATTTTCCAGGATTTTTTAAGCTGTTTCTTATAAAACTGTGCTACATTCTCTATCGCAACCTTAAAACTATTAACAAGGTTTGGGTCCATATTCTGGTACGCGCCGTTGACCTCTCCAGTTGTTACTTTAAGCTGGCGAGGTTTGATCTTGATATTATCAAACTGTTTTGTGTATCTGACTAGAGCTTCATCACCATGAGCTTGTACGCCCTCGATAATATTTGAGACCTTATCCCGCACGCTCTTTTTTAAATCAATGCCGCGATTGTATAACTTTACAAGCTCTTTGCTATTTGGTTTTATACTCTTCATCCTAACTCCTTAACTAAAACTTTTTCAGCTATTTTTAAGACTTCTCCTGTATCCTGCAGATCTTTTATTCCGCCTTGTGCCATATTCGGCCTGCCACCTGCCTTGCCGCCAAACGGCTTAAGGATCTCCGATAGTAGCGTTGACGCGTCAAGGCCTCTTTTACTCAAGCTATCGCTAAGCGAAAGGAGCATACTCGCCTTTCCTTGCTGTGAGCTTACGAAAAATAACAGGCATCCTTGTTTAAACTTATTTTTTATTACATCAGAAAGATGTTTAAGCACTCCCATATTTTGGTTATCAATGCATTGTATTATAAGCTTCACATCCTGTATATCCCGGCCCCCTTCAATTATTGTATCTACTGAGTGCTCTAATTCTTTTAATCTTTTCTTCTCAAGAAATTTTTCCTGCTTTTTATCTTCCAAGATACGCTCTTTATCTTGTTCCTTTTTTTTATGCTCAGCCTCCCATTCTCTGGCCCTATCTGCTGTGCAGGCTTCTATTCTTCTGATGCCAGAGGCCACAGAGCCTTCATGCGATATCCTGAAAAGCTCTATATCCAAAGTATTTTCAAGGTGTGTGCCGCCGCATAATTCCCTGCTATCTGTGCCAGCGTAAACAACCCTTACTTTCTGATTATACTTATCACCGAAAAACGCGAGTGCTCCGGAAGACTTTGCGTCCTGAAGAGATGTCTCTTCTACCCTTACATTATGATTGTCTTTTATATCCTTATTAACAAGCTCCTCAACCCTACTTAGCTCATCATCTGTTAAAGCCTTTGAATGTGTAAAATCAAATCGCAATCTATCTGCTGTAACAAGTGAGCCTTGTTGCTTAACATGTTCACCTAGCACCTTCCTTAATGCTTTTTGCAAAAGATGCGTAGCTGTATGGTTTCTTGCTATAGCTAAACGATAACCTATATCTATCTCTGCTTTAACCTTATCACCAACTCTTATATCACCTTTCTCTATATTGCCTATTAAGACTATAGCATCCTGGACCTTGCCTGCTTTCTTAATAATAACCTCCGCACCAGGCTTACTTATCTTTCCCTTATCACCTACCTGCCCACCTGACTCACCATAAAAAACAGATCTATCCAGAATGATCTCTACAAGGCCGGTAGATATATCCGCCTCTTTTATAGAGCGTCCGTTCTTATCCATCATCTCTATAACATTCGCTGATGACTCGAACGCATCATAGCCAATAAATTCTGTCCTTGCCTTTATCAGGCCTGTTGCGAATATCTCACCCTGCATCTTGCTGGACTTCCTGGATGTTTCACGCTGTATTTGCATAAGATTATTAAACCCATCCTCATCAACATCATATCCTTGCGCTGTGGCTGTCTCTTTAATGATCTCTAATGGTATCCCATGAGTATCATAGAGCTCAAAGACCATATTGCCTGAGATCTCTTTAAGGCCGCTGTCACTTAACATATTTAGGGTTCCCGTTGTGATGGAGATACCATTTTCCAGGGTCTTTAAGAACTTCTCTTCTTCAGTCTTTATTACAGCTGCTATATCCTGATGCTCCTTCATGAGTTCAGGATAAGGCTCCTGCATAGAGCTAGCTACAGTGTAAACCAACTTATATAAAAACGCCTTCTCTACACCTATTCTCTTAGCGCACATCATTGCCCTGCGAATAAGGCTCCTTATAACATAGCCGCGCTCTTCATTTGAAGGAGCAACTCCATCAGCTATGGCAAATGTAATTGCGCGAATATGGTCAGCTATCTTGTATATATCAAACCTATAGTACTCTTTCGCGGGCTTAGTGCTATCTCCCGATCCGAACGATTGATCACCTATTCCAGATTCTGCTATTATAGCCTCAATAATATCAGAAAATATGTCTGTCTCGAAATTATTCCTTACTCCCTGCATAACAGCACATAGACGCTCTAGCCCCATGCCTGTATCTATATTCTTATTTGGCAAAGGGACCAAGGTGCCATCATCTCTTCTTTCGAATTGTGTAAAAACAAGGTTCCAAATCTCAACGAATCTTCCGCAGCTACATGCCGGGGAACAACCTGCTTTTCCGCAGCCTGCATCCTCTCCATAATCATAAAATATCTCTGAACATGGCCCGCAGGGACCATTAGGACCTTTATCTTTTGCCTCTGAAGGCCAAAAGTTATCTTTTTGCCCAAGCTTTACTATCCGATCTTGAGGTATCTGTATCTTGTCCTTCCATATATTGTAAGCCTCATCGTCCTCTTCATAGACAGATGCCCATAGCCTTTTTTCAGGGACCTTAAGCACATCTTTTAAAAACTCCCATGCCCATGCGATAGCCTCGTCTTTGAAATAATCGCCAAAAGAGAAGTTTCCGAGCATTTCAAAAAATGTGTGGTGATATGCAGTCTTTCCCACATTCTCCAGATCTCCTGTGCGCATGCACTTCTGGCAAGTTACCGCACGTGTAAAATCTTTTATATGCCCCATAAACTCATTCTTAAATTGAGCCATACCCGCGCTTGTAAAAAGTAGCGACTTATCCCCTGCAGGCACAAGAGAATCACTTGGAACTAAAGCGTGCCCCTTTGCCTTAAAAAAGTCTAAATATTTGTTACGAATATCTGCGTGTTTCATATTATATATCACTCAGTGTTTTAAGGATTATCTCAGACGAGAAACCTCTTCTCTTAAGAAAATTATAAAGCCTCTGCTTGGCCTTCTGCTTATCAAGGCCCGCAACAATTGACATTCTCTTCTTGATAAGACCTCTTACTATCTCTTTTTCGTCAAAGTCAAGCGCAATGTCGCCTAGCTGCTTTTCCGCTATATCTTCATCAATACCCCTTGCTAGTAATTCATATTTGATCGCTGAAAGGCTTCGCGGATTATATTCCAGGCGTGTCCTTATCCAGTCTGCTGCAAACTTTTTGTCATCTACCAGACCCTCATCACTTAGATCATTAACTACTCTGTCTGTTATCTTACGACTATAACCCTTGCCTGATATCTTACTTTTTAGTTCTTTCTCAGAGCGTGCCCTGAAACCTAATAAGCGGTACGCGTAATTCTTTGCCTTGTCATAGAGGTCGCTTATCATCAATCTTCTTTTGGGGCCTTTATGACTGAGTAACCTCTGTCGGTCTTTACAAGAACATCACCGCTAACATTTGATACTATGTTTCTATAATCATCCATGTTGTTAATGTTCTTATCATTTATCTTAACTATAATATCGCCAGTGATTATACCTGCTTTATCAGCTACAGAGTCTATCTCTACATTGCTTACAATAAGACCATTCTTATCTTCTATCCGATATCGTCTGGCAATATCAGGAGTAATCTTCATGGCCTCAATGCCTCGCCATAATTCTTCTGCCTCAGCCTTGTCCTCTTCGCCCGCGATGCCGGAGGGTCTGTCTCCTATCTTTATAGTAACAGGTATGCCCTTTCCATCCCTGATTACACCTACAACAACACTCTTGCCTACGCTAGCCTGTCCCACTATATCAAGGAGCGCTTTCAGATCTTTTACCTTGGCCCCATCCAATCTGCGTATTACATCCTCTTCTTTTAACCCACCTTTTTCAGCAGGACTATCTGGAAGCACTCTGACGACAATAACGCCTTCCTCATCAGGGAAATCAAAATAATCCGCTAAGGTAGCGTCTATATCCTGTACACTTACTCCGAGCCAACCGTATAGGACTTTTTTGCCTTCAATCAGCGTCTTTAATATCTCCTTTGCAGCATTGATGGGTATGGCAAACCCAATACCCTGGTAACCACCTGATGTTGAGAAGATGGCAACATTAATACCTATTACTTCACCATTTATATCAACTAGAGGGCCTCCGCTGTTACCCGGATTTATTGCCGCGTCTGTCTGAATAAGTCCTGAGTAATCTCTTCCCCTACCAATGGCTGCTGGAAGCGACCTATCTACCGCGCTAACAACACCTACTGTCACTGTTGGCTTTGCGCTTGCTATAGCATAACCAAATGGATTTCCAATCGCTATTGCCCATTGCCCTATCCGCGCCTTGTCCGAATCACCAAGCTTTGCTGCTGGAAGATTACTTGACTCTATTTTAATAATCGCCAAGTCACTTCTCTCATCCTTACCGCATAATTCCCCCTCAAATTCCCTGCCATCCGTTAGGGTAACTGTAATCTTGTCCGCGTTACGTATAACATGTTCGTTTGTAAGTATATAGCCTGATTGATCGATTATAACTCCGGAACCTAAACCTCGCTGCCTGAATTCACGTTCAGGTATATCCCCGAAAAAGTCATTAAAAAATCTATCGTAAAAATTATCATTGCCATATGGGGTGCCATACAAACCACCCCTCATCTTTGTAATATGCTCTGTACTGATAGATACGACCGCGAGACCTACATCTTGGGCAACCCTTATAAACGCGCTCTCATCAGATACATGCATCTGCGCACTCTTATCGGATATTGATATACTCGAACTATGCTCAACTCCTTTTTCTTCTGCATCAGAAGATGGCGCCAAGCTAACCCTTGCTATCAACGCAATAGCGATTAACAGCCCACATGCTAATACGGATAAAAAAAGAACTTTTTTTATATTCACATCTGTACACTTATCTATGTTTACGATCTTTAGCTACGAAAAAATAGCCATTCACGCCAAATCATTGCTGTTGTACTATACGACATACTCTTTAACCTTCTTCTCAATCTCCGCAGTTATCTTTGGATTCTCCTTTAGGAAAGTACGAGCACTCTCTCTGCCTTGCCCTATCTTCATATCGCCGTAAGAAAACCACGCCCCTTGTCTTTTAAGTATATCGTAGGTAATCGCTACGTCCAACAAGCTGCCTTCACTTGATATGCCTTCAGAATAAATAATATCAAACTCCGCGCTCCTAAAGGGTGGGGCGACCTTATTCTTGACAACCTTTGCCTTTACGTGGCTGCCGACTACAACATCACCTGACTTCAGATAATCTTTTCTACGGATATCAAGACGTACGGATGAGTAAAACTTTAGCGCTCTACCGCCCGGGGTTGTCTCAGGATTGCCAAACATGATACCGATCTTCATGCGTATCTGGTTTATAAAGACGACGCAAGTCTTTGATTTGTTTATTGCCCCAGAAAGCTTACGCAATGCCTGGCTCATAAGACGAGCCTGCAGGCCCATCTGCGGTTGCCCCATAGCGCCTTCTATCTCAGCACGAGGAACAAGCGCTGCAACTGAATCTATAACTATAATATCGACTGCATTCGAACGCACAAGTGTCTCAACGATTTCAAGAGCCTGCTCACCATCATCAGGTTGTGATATTAATAGGTCATCCAAATTAACGCCTAGTTTTCCCGCATATGTTGAATCAAAGGCATTTTCTGCATCTATAAAAGCAGCGATACCGCCTCTTTTCTGAGCCTGAGCAACTACACTAAGTGTCAATGTTGTCTTTCCACTCGATTCTGGCCCAAATATCTCAATAACCCTTCCACGTGGAAGACCACCTACACCCAAAGCTAGATCCAGAGCGATCGCGCCTGTAGGTATCGCGGGAACAGAGGTCTTCATGCTCTTATCGAGCTTCATAATAGAGCCTTTGCCAAATTGTTTCTCTATCTGTGACATTGCAAGTTCAAGAGCCTTTGCGCGTCCTTGCTGAGATTTATCAGCGTCTTCAAAGGACACAGTTTGTTCTGTTTTCTGTTTGATCGCTTTTACCATTGTAGCCTCCTTATATAGTTTTTATGTTAATATTAGTATTAAATTATACCCTTTAGGGCCTCTAATGTAAAGTGAAAAACTCACCTCCTTTCTTTCTCAATTTCTTCCTCAAGACCGGTTCTTGAGCACGGGTACTTGTGCTTGAGAACCGGTCTTGAGCATAATCTCATAATATATTCGTTTTCTTTCCTGCTGATCCGCTCCTAACGTCAGATAAGTTGGATAAAAATCGATAATTCTATCCTTTGTTTTTTTAAACCGCTCATAGCAGCTACTCCATTTATATAATTCTGGACTCTTTGCTAATCCTGCTCTTACTTGATTCATTTCTATATATGCCATACAATTAATAAAATCAGTATCACTTTTTATAATCCTACTCCTATATCTGGACTGCCATATATGGCCAACACAATCATAGCGCCTATTATGCCACATTGTATAGGATAAGTTCAATGAACGCATTATCTTGCAGAGATCGCCTATTAACTGCGGTTCTATCAGCAGGTGTAAGTGATTTGGCATTAATGAATAAGAATATATCTTGAACCTATATTTCTTCTTATATTTCAATATATTGGACCTATATTTCGCATAATCACGCCCAACGTGAAACACCCTAACCTTATTATTCCCGCGGCAATACACATGATAAACCGCTTCCTCTGCTAAGGATCTTGGCACTCCCATCTTTGCCCCCTTTCTGTATAAAACTACTTCAAGACCGGTTCTTGAGCACGGGTACTTGTGCTTGAGAACCGGTCTTGAATGCTTTAAGTGCGATTAAGCATAAGGCAGAATAAATATAACCTCCACTTATATAGACGTATAAAATACAAATTTTCTTTCAAATATATGGAAAAAAATCCAATATATGCTATAATTGATTCATAATGAAAGCAGAAATAATAGGGATAGGCACAGAGATACTCTTAGGGGGCATAATAAATACTAACTCAGCCTACCTTTCTGTAAAATTAGCAGAGATAGGCATAGATTGTTACTGCCATACAACTGTAGGCGATAATCATTTACGCCTTTATGAGGCTATAACGCGGGCCCTCGACAGATCTGATATTGTAATAACAACCGGCGGATTGGGCCCTACGATTGATGATATTACTCTCGAGGTAATCGCAAAAGTAACAAAAAAACCACTTATAGTAGAAAAAGATATTGTCAAGCTAATAAGCGGGCACTTCAAAAAACGCCATATAAAAATGGCGAGCAATAACCTGCGTCAAGCTCATATACCAAAAGGCGCGTCATGGTTAAAAAACGATGTAGGCACAGCACCGGGGATAGTAATAAAAATCGACAAAAAACTCTTAATCGCTCTTCCTGGCCCCCCTCGTGAAATGCAACCAATGGTAGAAAAAGATCTATTGCAATATCTGAAAAAATCATCTAGGAGGAAATCTATTATATTATCGCGAACATTAAAAACAACCGGCCTTTCGGAATCCCGATTACATACAAGAGTAAAAGAGTTTCTAAAATTATCAGGGGATACAACAGTCGGAATATACGCGCACCCTTCACAGGTGGATTTAAAAATTACCGCTAAATCAAAAGATGCAAAATCAGCAAATAGAAAAATATTACTTATTGAGAAAAAAATACGCAAAAATCTGGGCAAATTAATATTTGCCACTGATAAAGAAACTATTGAAGAAAACGTCGCTAATCTTCTAGGCAAGAGAACCATCGCGATAGCGGAATCTTGTACCGGAGGACTTATATCAGACCGATTGACGGATATCGCAGGGGTATCGAAAAATCTGTTACTTACAGTCGTTGCTTATTCCAATAAAGCAAAGATAGAATTGTTAGATATACCCGAAAAAAAAATACTAACTCACGGTGCGATAAGCGCACAGGTAGCCGGGGCTATGGCAAAGAACGTAAGAGAATTGGCAGGTTCTGACATAGGTATAGCAACAACCGGAATAGCAGGCCCTTTGGGATCAACTGATACAAAACCAATAGGCCTCGTCTACATAGCCCTATCAACTCCCAAACAGACTATCGTTAAAAGATGCTATTTTGCAGGTGAAAGAAAGATAATCAAATTCCGTTTTAGTCAAGCAGCGCTTGATATACTACGTCTACATCTTCTGCAATAATAGTTACCACTAAAACCTAAACCTAAGCACTAAAAAACCGAGATAATGAGAACCTTTATAGCGATCGCCCTTAACAAAGAAGTTTATAGCAATATCCTTTTACTGCAGAGACGATTAGATAAATACGATCTCGCGATAAGATGGGTTAATCCTACCAATATACACCTAACCCTGAAATTCTTAGGCGATATTAACAATAAGGAGATAGGGACTATATTGTCTTCACTAGCAGATGTCGTACGCTCGCACCAGAGTTTTTCTTTAAATCTTTTGGGTATTGGGGTTTTTCCGGATCTGTCCTGCCCAAGAGTAATATGGATGGGGATTGAAAAAGGCAAAAAGGAGTGTGTCTCGCTGCAAAAAGATATTGAAGGTTCTGTTAACAGCGCAAAAGTCAAACAAGAAAATCGAGCCTTCTCTCCTCATCTGACAATCGGTAAGTTTATTACTAAAAATCATAATCCAGAGATTGGACACGCCATAGAAAGAGAAAGAAACTTCGATTTAAAGGCTCTGGTTCCTGTTGATGCTATCATTCTCTTTGAATCAATACTGACGCCAAAAGGGGCTATACACAAAATCGTGGAAAAATTCCCGCTGCGGTAAGCAGATATATAGCAAAAAGAATAATTATCGTATAAACTGCCGCTATAACGTCATCGAGCATAATACCTAAGGAACCTGAAAGTTTTTCTATTTTCCTTATCGGTGGGGGTTTTGCAACATCGAAAAATCTAAAGAGTAGAAACCCTACTATAAGCATAAACCATCCAGGCTTTAAAAAAAGACATACAAGACACATCGATGCTATTTCATCTATAACAATCTTTCCTGAATCCTTCTCATTAAAAACTTTTTCTGCTCTCGCGCAAACAAGAAAACCGATAATAAATAGGAATATTGTCACTAATATAAGGACATCGGGATGCTTATACAAAAAAAGATAAATCAGAACACCCCACAAGCTGCCCATTGTCCCTGGCGCGACAGGTGAGTAACCAACATATAAACCGCTAGCTATTACCCTGATAATAGCCCTCATTTAAAAAGCCTTCTGTTTTTAGAAATATACGACGCGCCGGAAATAAGCGTTAGAATAACAGTAATGAGCATCAAGGCGAATATTAGATTTTTAGTCAATGCGTCAAGCTGTTCTGTCCAGAAACCCACACCTTGAGCATACTGCTTTAGCACAAGATAGATTAATACAGCAAAGACAGTAACAATCTGCGAGATAGTCTTATGCTTGCCCGCGCGGGACGCGGCAATAATATGCCCTTTTATAATCCCTAATATCCTTAAGCCCAATATTACAAACTCACGAAATATTATAATAACAACAGTCCACGCCGGGATAAGCTTCATCTCTACAAAACAAAGAAATGCCGCGAGGATAAGTATCTTGTCAGCAATAGGATCCATAAACTTACCAAAATCCGAGACAAGCCCTCTGCTCTTCGCTATCCTTCCGTCTAAATAATCCGTAAAAGAGGCTAAAGCAAAAACAAAAAGAGCGGTTATCTTTCCATAAGGCCAGTATGTGAATAAAAAAAACATAAATACAAATGTCAACGCGATACGCAATAATGTAAGCTTATTCGGCAGGTTCATAATTTCTCCTATTATTTAGTTAAGCAGGCGTAACTAATAGCTATAAAGTTTTCCCCACAAGATCATACTCCAAAGTATCTGTTATCTCTACATCCACAAATTGACCGGGGGCTAAACTCTTTTTTGAATGTATAAAAACTGTGCCATCTACCTCAGGGGCATCATATTGAGTGCGCCCTGTATAGATACCTTTCTCTGATCTTGACTCAACAAGCGCCTCCATTTTTCTGCCTTGAAAGCGCGCGTTTATCTCTTTCGAGACATCCTGTTGTAAACACATAAGCTCATCAAGGCGCCTATCTTTAATTTTTCGCGCTATCTGGCCTTTAAAGCCATAGGCCGGTGTGCCTTCCTCCCTTGAATATATAAACGCGCCAAGCCTCTCAAACTGAACAGCCTTAATAAAATCCAACAGCTCATTAAAATTTCCTTCTGTCTCAGAAGGAAATCCTACTATGACTGATGTCCTTAAAGCAACATTAGGAATCCTGCTCCTTATCTTCTTTATAAGCTTTTCTATCGCCTTACGTTTTATCCTGCGATTCATTTTTGTTAAAATCTTATTGTTTATATGCTGTATCGGCAGGTCTATATATTTACATATTGAAGCCTCACTTGCTATAACATCTATCAACTCATCTGTAAACCGGCGCGGGTGTGTATACAAGAGCCTTATCCAATGAGCGGGTTCTAGGCGACAAATCCTCTTTAGCAATTTAGGCAACATACACTTTCCGTACCTGTCTATTCCGTACGAAGTAGTATCTTGTGCTATAATATTCAATTCAGACTTACTTTTCCCGGAAGAGAGTGTTTTTATCTCTGAGATAACGGAAGATAGCGTCCTGCTTCTGAGCCTGCCGCGAATATTATATATCGCGCAATAGCTGCAATGATTCTGACAGCCTTCCGCTATCTTGACATAGGCATAATATGATGGCGTTAAAATCAGTCTGGGATCTTTATCAGAATGTATCGCGACGGGGACATCTACCGCTATAAATTTTTCATTGCGCAGTATGGCGCTTATCGCTTTGGAGATAACCTTGAAATCATCTACACCTAGAATCGCGTCTATCTCTGGTATATCATTCTTCAATTGCTCACTATATCGCTGCGCGAGACACCCGCATACAATAAGTTTTTTTATGCGCTTTTCATTCTTAAGGCTTACTGCCTTTAATATAATATCAATGGCTTCTTGCTTCGCGTCCGCAATAAAACCACATGTATTGATTATCACGATATCGGATGAATCGGCGTCTTCTGCTATAATAAAACCTTTGGACTTAAGCTTACCGATTATAAGCTCTGAATCTACCAGGTTACGCGCGCACCCTAAACTTATAATGGCTATTCTTTCTTTACTAGATCGCATTTGCGTTCTTTTCTTTTTTCGCTATTGTTGAGATTAAGATCTTTTTTATCGCAAAAAAGCTGAAACCGTAAACTAGTTAATAAAAAATCGGAATCCAGGTTCCGATTTTTAAGTCACTTATTTTTTAACTCTCATAACTATTTTTGGATACCTTGCCTGTTGATAATAATGCCTTTCTTAACGCCCGTACCCGGTGAACCAAGATCATGACCATTTAATGTAATATTCATTGCTGCCGCGTTACCTGTCCAGAGCTCAAAATTATCAACGGCCTGCCAGGTCTCTTCTGAGCCCTTCTTCAAGACGTTCTTTAATATTATCTTAGTGTCTTTTCTAAGTTCTACCCATACATCTTTTGTAGTCTTTATCACAAGAGTCAGCTTCTCGTTCTGTGGAATCTGTATACTTTTCGAAGTCTCTTGAACGCGTACTTTCGGCTTTTCTTTGATAACCTCTATCTCTTTTTTCTTAACAGATTTTACCTTCTCCGCCGACTCT
>CAZDLP010000010.1:0-6955 GCA_964506565.1 uncultured Planctomycetia bacterium | reverse complement strand
TTTGATAACCTCTATCTCTTTTTTCTTAACAGATTTTACCTTCTCCGCCGACTCTACCTGCTGTGCCTGCGATACGTGCTGTGCGCGTGTTTTACGCCAGCTCGAGAATTTAGATTTAACCCGTCCTGTTGTCTTAATAAAAAGAATCAATAAGAAAATTATCAATATAGATTTAAATATAACTTTTAAAGCTTTGGTGATCTTATCAACATCAATCTTTTGAGCGGGAAATTTCTCCTTATCAACAGCAGGTTCAGGCACGTTTAAACTTTCCTGTTTGTCCAAGCTGTTATATTGATTTAATATATTTTCAACACTAAGGCCGAGATACGATGAGTATTTTTTCAAAAAACTCTTTATGTAAACTGGATTAGCAATCCTGGCCAGATTATCCTCCTCCAATGCAGATAACATTTCAGGGAGAATTCTTGTATGCTGGTAAGCGTCATCAAGGCTAAGTTGTTTTTGCTCTCTTGCTTTTTTAAGCTGATTTCCTATAGTCATTGTACTCATTTCAAACGGCCTCATCCGCTGTCTCATCCTGCTCTTGTTCTTGTTTTTCAATACCTAAATATTCTTCGCGGTCAACCAGTATCTCACGGGGCTTTGAGCCGCAATAGGGGCCTATAAGGGACTCTGCTTCCATACTATCAATTATCCTGGCTGCCCGTGTATAACTTAAACGCAGTCTTCTCTGAAGGATAGATACCGATGCCTGGCCTGACTCCATTATCAATTGAACTGCGTCATCAAAAAGCTCATCCTTATCACTGCTTTTACCAAAGCTCTTTTTTTCCTGTTGTTTGGATATACCTTCATCAAATTCCATGCCTCTCTGCGAAGCTATAAAATCCATTACCCTCTCTATCTCTTTATCAGAGACCAGACTCGATTGAGCACGTGTAGGCTTTGAAACACTCGGCTCCATGAATAACATGTCTCCTCTTCCTAAGAGTTTATCGGCACCATTTGCATCGAGGACTGTACGAGAATCGACCTTTGAAGCAACCTTAAATGATATCCTTGCGGGAAAATTCGCCTTTATAACACCTGTTATAACATCAACTGACGGTCTTTGTGTAGCGAGTATTATATGAATACCTACCGCACGTGAAAGCTGGGCAAGGCGTGTTATAGCACTCTCAATCTCATTAGACGCAACAGCCATCAGATCCGCAAGCTCATCTATAACAAGGACTATATATGGCAACCCATCAGGTACGTCAGGATCATCTTTGAATTGGCCTTCTTTTGCTTTCTGATTAAAGATAGCTATATTTCTTGATGTAACCTTAGCTAATATCTTATACCGCGTTTCCATCTCGTTTACCAGCCAGCTTAACGCGCCTGACGCTTTTTTGGCATTGGTAATTACAGGGCAAATAAGATGAGGCAGCCTGTTAAACATTGCCATCTCAACCATCTTAGGATCGACAAGGATAAACTTAAGCTCATCCGGAGATGCGTTGTAAAGCATACTAAGTATTATGCTATTTACACATACGGTCTTTCCCGCACCTGTTGTTCCGGCAATCAGCATATGCGGCATCTTTGCCAGGTCACATACAACAGGCATCCCTGCTGTATCCTTTCCAAGAGCAAGCGTTAATTTAGATTCCGCCCCCTGGAACTCGTCCGACGTAAGCACTTCTCTTAGAAATACTAATGAGGCTGTACTGTTTGGAACCTCTACCCCAACACGCGACTTTCCGGGTATAGGGGCGATTATCCTGACAGACTGTGCCTTCATGGCCAGGGCAATGTCATCGCTTAAGACAGTAATCTTGTTTACCTTTACACCTGGCGCCGGATCAAGTTCATATCTGGTAATTACTGGACCCTTTTCAACCTGTGAAACTCTTACGTCTATACCAAAATCTCGAAGAGTCTCTTCCAATATTGCGGAAGACGCTGTAAGGTCCTCTTTCATCTGGCGTTCTTCAGTCGGAGGCGGGGAATCCAGAAGATCAAGAGACGGAAACTTATACTCACCTACTGATTTTGGCTCTATCTTTACGCTCGCCTTCTCATTTCCCTCGGATGATTGAGTATGCTTCTTATCTATCTTTATTTTTGGAGATACTAATTGTTCAGGCTTTGGGCTTTCTAAAATTGTGGGGGGTTTCTTAAGCGGTTTTAATTGCGCCTTACTCTCGTTGACATTTAACACCGGTTTTTTCAAAACAGGCTTTTCATTCCTGATTTTTACTTGTAACTTTTGAGCTTTCGCAAAAGACCGCTTCTCCTTACCTTCTTGGTATAGCTCATTTACCTTATTAATAAAAATACCTAAAAAAGGTATAATTAAAAATTCCGTTGCCAAAAGTATCGACAGCATCATCAACGTAATGACAATTACATATGAACCTACTGTACCAAAATATTTATCCAGCAAGGACGATAAGAACATGCCGGATACACCACCTGCTTTCATCCTGGCTATGCTATCTCCGTTAAAAACCAGTGCCAAAAATGAGCTTGTAGCGAGAAAGAGTACCGCTGTTCCTGAAAACTTAATAAGTGATCGCTGAGGCTGCTGTGACGTAAACCTATCTATGGCCCAGACAAAACATAAAAACGGTATAATATACGCGCTCTGTCCAATAGCAAAAAATAGTATGGCTCCGATGTAAGCGCCTATGATACCGACAAAATTATGCAGTTGTGCGTTTGCGGTTGAGGCAAAAAATCCAAGATCAGTAGGCTCGTATGTCATAAGACTTGCGAGAACTAGTATCGCGATAGCTATGTAAACAAAACCTATTATTTCATTTATTCTTTGCTGTGTCATAAAACTAAGATTACCCCTCCGGCTATAAGACAATAGAAACCAAAAAATTTAAGGTTGCTGTTAACAACACACTTTATCAATAAAAATATGGCGCCAAGCCCAAAAATGAAAGCGAATAAAGCGCCTATCAGCATATTGGCTGTAACAGATGAACCGCCTGCTACGCTTGTAAACTTTAATAGCACAGCGCCTGTGATCGCAGGTATTGACAATAAAAAAGAAAACCGTATAGCCTGCGTTTTATCAACCTTTAACAAGATCGCGCTTGATATTGTTGAGCCGCTTCTTGAAATACCCGGTATTATGGATATACCCTGAACGATACCTATTATAAATGCCTTAAGCCGTGTAAGGCCGCCCATTTGAGTAGAAACATACTTGTGCCTGCCGGCCCAGTCCGCGACAAATAAAAATAACGCGGTGACCAAGAGCATCGCACCTACAAATTTTATATTGGCAAAACAAGCTTCCAACGTATCTTTAAAATAGTAGCCTATTAAAACCGTTGGGATTGTACCGATTACTATAAGTAATAACAATTTCCTCTGCGATGTAACCAATTTTATTATATCACGCCAAAAATAAACTACAACAGCAAAAAGCGTTCCTATGTGTAAAAATAGATCGAAGAGTAATTGAGGCTCTTTAAAGCCAAAATAATGGTGGAGAATTACAAGATGGCCTGATGAACTTATCGGAAGAAATTCTGTTATACCCTGGACTATGCCAGATATGATTGCCTCAACATGTGACATTAATTTAGCAATTTTACGTTCTACGTTATATCTTTATATTAAAATCAAACCCCGGTATGTCCAAATCCACCCTGTGCACGAACTGTTTCATCAAGTTCATCGACAATAGCGATATCTGCTTGAATCACCTTCTGCAAAATTATCTGGGCTATGCGGTCCGCTCTTTTTACAACAAATGGATCCTTGCCATGATTTATCAGTATTATGCCTACAAGCCCCCTATAATCGCTATCTATAGTCCCGGGAGCATTGACAATGCTTATGCCATGCTTTATCGCGAGACCACTCCTAGGCCTTACCTGCACCTCATGTCCAACAGGTATGCTCATATAAAAACCTGCGGAGATAAGCTTAATATCTCCTGGGGCCAATATAACCTCGTTATCTACATCAGCATAGACATCCATGCCACTTGCGCCCTCGCTCATATAACAAGGCGTAGGAAGATCCTGACAATTTTCCTTTTTCTTTATATTTATTACTATCTTTTCCATAAGTTTATTCTATTGTCTTCTACTCCGTTGATTTATCATTATCTGTGTCGCTATCTTTAGCCATGGCTTTCTTGCGTGAAAGATTAAGCCTGCCTTGCTGATCCACCTCTACCAGCTTCACCTCGATCTTGTCTCCAACCTTTACGACATCTTCGACATTCTTAACATATTCATCGGAAAGCTCCGAAACATGGCAGAGGCCTTCTTTGCCCGGCAATATCTCGCAGAATGCGCCAAAATTCATAAGCCTTTTTACTGTTGCCTGATAGATCCTGCCAACCTCAGGTTCCGCTACAATACCGGAAATAATATCCAATGCCTTCTGAAGAGCCTCACCATCACTTGAAGCAACACTGACAGTACCATCGTCATCCACATTGATACTAGCACCCGTATCCGCGATAATCTGTCTTATTACCTTGCCACCAGGACCTATAACATCGCGTATCTTATCTATGCTTATCTTTAATGTTTCTATTCTTGGCGCGTAATCTGACAAGCCATTCCTTGGATCAGCAATAGCTTTCGCCATATTATCTAATATGCTAAGACGCGCGTTCTTTGCCGCTTGCATAGCCTGTTTTATTATCTCAAAGGTAATGCCAGTCTTTAATTTTATATCAACCTGCAATGCTGTTATTCCGTCAGAGGTTCCTGCCACCTTAAAATCCATGTCTCCGTAATGATCTTCTAAGCCCGCAATATCTGTAAGTATCGCGAAATTATCACCCTCCTTTACGAGGCCTATCGCTATACCCGCAACCGGCTTCTTAACAGGGACGCCTGCGTCCATAAGCGCGAGAGAGCCTGCGCATACCGAAGCCATACTTGATGATCCATTAGATTCTAAGATATCTGATACTATACGGATAGTATATGGAAAATCATCTTTTGAAGGCAACATAGATCCAAGTGACCTTTCCGCTAAAGCGCCATGACCTATCTCGCGCCTTCCTACGCCCCTTATAGGCTTTGCTTCGCCAACACTAAATGGCGGGAAATTATAATGAAGCATAAAGCATTTCTTTGATTCCCCTTCCAATGATTCTATAAACTGTTCATCAGAGGCAGTACCCAGGGTAACGACAGACATTGATTGCGTCTGCCCTCTGGTAAAGAGTGCTGAACCATGAGTGCGCGGCAATATCCCGACCTCAGATTCTATATTTCTTATCTCATCAGAAGCCCTTCCATCTACACGCTTCTTATCGGTTATAATCATATCCCGCACAGTTATCTTCTCAATCTTATTAAGCGCCGCCATAACGTCGGATGCGCTGATCTCGTTCTCATCGGTAACAAGCTTTTCAACAAGTTCCTTGAATAAGAGATCTGTCAGCTCCATCCTCTCTTCTTTGGTAGCTTTTGAATTTATCTGAGCAAGCTTATCTGCAGCTAGTGTTTTTACCTCTGACACAAGACTTGAATCTATCTCTTTGATCACAGCCTTCTGTTCTTGCTTTTTACATTTATCCGCAAGATCTTTTTGTAGCTTAACGATCTTCTGGCATTCGTTTGACGCAAGCTCAATAGCCTCCTGAAATACCTCTTCAGAGACCTCCTTAGCGCCGGATTCTATCATAATAACGCCCTCTTCTGTAGAACAGACAACAACATCAAGATCAGACTCTTCCATCTCTACATACGTGGGATTTACTATCAAGCTGCCATCTTTGCGTCCTACTCTTACAGCGCCTACAGGGCCTAGATACGGAATGCCTGCTATCATAACAGCACATGATGCACCGATAACAGCGAGTGTATCCGGATCATTTTCACCATCACTGGATATAACCATAGCCATGATCTGCACTTCATTGGTCATGCCTTCAGGAAATAGCGGTCTTAAGGGCCTGTCAATAAGCCTGGATGTCAATATCTCGCGCTCTGTAGGCCGGCCTTCTCTCTTGAAATACCCGCCTGGGATCCTTCCTGCCGCGTATGTCCTTTCACGATAATCCACCATAAGTGGGAAGAAATCTATCCCTTCTCTAGGGGTATTTGACATAACAACGGTAACTAATACAACCGTTTCACCGCAGGATACTGTTACAGCTCCATCGGCCTGCTTAGCAAGTTTTCCGGTTTCAATCACTATCTCATTATTGCCGATCATTGTCTTTACACTATTTATCATTTTTTCCTACCTTTCATTTCATTTTAATCTTAATTTTTTCATCATTTGCAACATATATCACACTAAAAAATCTATTTAAACGCGGGCATAAAAAAAACACTCCCCACTAAATAAAACATGTTGCAGCTAGAGGGGAGCGCGCTCCAAATACAATCAGTTAAATTAATCTTATTTACGAATCTTTAGTTTATCCGTAAGCTTATTATACTCTTCTATAGCATGTTTCTTCAAGTATATTAAGAGTTTTCTGCGCAGAGAAACCATCTTCAAGAGTCCACGCCTTGAATGGTGATCCTTCTTATGAGTCTTGAAATGGTCTGAAAGACTATTGATCCTCTCCGTAAGGAGAGCAACCTGTACCTGCACAGAACCCGTATCCTTCTCATTAATTTTGTTATCTCTGATTACCGCTTGTTTCTTATCAGTAGTAAGTGCCATGACCAAATCCTGTTTCTCCCTTCTCTTCTAGTTGAATGATATTGAATTATAACAGATAGCAATCTCTTTGTAAAGGGAAATAATTCGCTCACACCATTTAGCAAGGCAGTAGTCATTACCTCTATTAATAGGAGGCCTCATTGCGCAATCAGCTCACTCATAAGACATTAAGTAGCTTCTTGGCTATAATGGAATCCCTGATAATCTGAGCACGAAGAATATCCTCATTCTCGAATTTTTTCTCAGACCTTATCCTTCTTACAAAACTTACCTCTATATCTTTCTCATAAAGATCTCTATTTATATCAAATATATGAACTTCTATGCTTGGGTCTTTTTC
>CAZDLP010000009.1:28869-31486 GCA_964506565.1 uncultured Planctomycetia bacterium | reverse complement strand
GTTTTTTTATAACAACACCTTTATATTATGTGAATGCCAAACCGCATATAGGGCATTCTTATACCCAGATAATATGCGACTGTATATCAAGATATAAGAGGCTTAAGGGTGAGGAAGTATTATTCCTGACAGGTACAGATGAATATGGCCAGAAGGTATTGCGTTCAGCTGAGGCTAAAGGCAAAGAGCCTTTGGACTACATAGGTGATGTTGTTGATAAATTTAAAAATCTTTGGTCAGTGCTTGATATATCCTACGATGATTTTATACGTACAACCGAAAACCGCCATATGGACACTGTTAAAAGAGCGCTTTCACTGCTTCATGAAAAAGGAGATATATACCAGGCTGAATATAAGGGTTTTTATTGTACTCCATGCGAAACATTTTGGCCGGAATCTCAACTTACGGATAAGCTATGCCCTGACTGTAAAAGGGCCTTGGAAGAGATATCAGAGACAAATTTTTTCTTTAAGCTATCTAAGTATCAGGACTGGCTAGTAGGCTATATAAAGGATAACCCGGGTTTTATAAAACCGGATTTTCGGGCTAATGAGGTTTTGGGGTATCTGAAAGAACCCTTAAATGACCTTTGTATATCAAGGCCGCGTGAGAGGCTATCATGGGGGATAGATATACCTTTTGGCAAAGGCCATGTGACTTACGTATGGTTTGACGCGCTTTTAAATTATATAAGCGCGTGTGGTTGGAAGGTTGATGAGGGGATCTTTTCCAAATTATGGCCCGCGGATTTTCAAATTATCGGAAAAGATATATTGCGCCCACATGCTGTATATTGGCCCATAATGCTCCACGCCCTTGGTATTGAATTACCAAAGACGATATTTGCTCATGGCTGGTGGCTTATGGGTGGCGAGAAGATGTCTAAGACCAAAGGAAATGTTATAGACCCCTTTGATATGATCGATAAATATGGCAAGAATGGATACAGGTATTTTATGTTACGAGAGGTAAATCTTGGCCTGGACGGAACATTTTCCGAGGATGCTTTTATCAAGAGGTTTAATAGTGATCTTGCCAATGATATAGGAAATCTTTTAAATCGTACTCTTACTATGGTCGAGAAATATTTTAATGGTATTGTACCTGAAGAAGGTGACGCAGGCGAAGCTGAGAAAGTGCTTGAGTCTCGCTTAAAAGAGTTGCCCTCAAGGCTGGATATACTTATGCCAGAGCTTAAATTTAACCAAGCCTTAACTGAGATATGGGAGGTTATTAATATAGCAAACAAGCATATCGAGGTTTCAAAACCATGGGAACTCGCTAAGTTAAAGGAGACTAAACGTTTAAAAGCGGTTATTTATATTCTTTTGCAGGTTTTAAATACCTGCGTTTTTCTATTGTATCCATTTATGCCGGACGCGGCCATGCAGATAGCTCAACAGCTTGGCATGGGCATAAAAGAAAAAGATATAAGTTTAAATGGTGCTATCAATCCGCTAAGGCCAGGCACAAAGATTAATAAATTAGCTCCTATATTTCCAAGAATACAATGACAAGCCAAAGATCTGTTTATCTCGATTTTAACGCTACAACACCCCCACACCCTGAAGTGCTTGAGGCTATGCTCCCCTATTATAAAGATAATTATGGTAATGCTTCCGCATTGCACAGAAAGGGCAGAGCAGCGCATGCCGCGCTGGAAGAGTCACGTACAATTATAGGTGATTGTTTGGGTACAGAGAGCGTAGATATTATATTCACTTCCGGTGGAACAGAAAGCAATAATTTTGCTATAAGAGGAACGGCTTTTAAAAATAGAAAATTAGGTAATCATATTATTACGTCCTCTATTGAGCATCTTTCGGTCTTAGAGGTATGCCGGTCTTTGAAATTAGAAGGGTTTGACATAACATATTTAAAACCGGATAAATGCGGCCTGATAAATCCTGCTGATGTAGAAAAAGCTATAAAGGATACAACGATACTTGTCTCTGTAATGCATGTTAACAACGAGGTCGGCACCATAGAACCTATCAAAGAGATCGCAAAAGTTGTGAAAAGGACAAACGAAAACCAAAAACTAAAAACCGAAAACCGAATTTATTTCCACACAGACAGCGTTCAGGCCATGGGAAAGATCGCGCTAGACGTAGAAGAATTAGGAATAGACTTATTGTCTATATCCGCGCATAAGATATATGGCCCAAAGGGCATAGGGGCTTTATATATCAGGAAAGGCACAGAGATTCAATCTTATTGTTATGGCGGCCATCAGGAAAGGAATCTACGCGCAGGTACAGAGAATATACCAGCAATAGCTGGTTTCGCGAAGGCAGCAGAATTGGCGGTAATGAACTTAAAAGAGAACAAGAGAATAGGGATGCTTAGAGACAGTTTATGCAAAGGATTGCTATCAAGGATAGGCGATGTAAAGATTAATGGAGATTTAAATAAAGGGGCCAGCAATACCCTTAGTTTAGCATTTGCCGGTGTTGATGCTGATAGCCTGGCCGTGAATATGGATATTAAAGGTATCTTTGCCTCTGCTGGTTCAGCATGTACTTCAGGGGCTCCTGAGGCATCCAGGGTGTTAGAGGCCATGGGCATTGAGCCTCGGTACGCTAAAGGTTCGATAAGATTCTCTCTAGGTATA
>CAZDLP010000009.1:23672-28769 GCA_964506565.1 uncultured Planctomycetia bacterium | reverse complement strand
ATGATAGAGACTCACGCACACCTTGATTTTCCGGAATATAATGATGACAGATCTTCTGTAATAGATAGGGCTGTCAGTTCCGGGATTGAGGCTATAATAAATGTAGCATCCAGCCTAAGGGGAAGTTTTTCCTCAAGTGAACTTGCCAAGAAATATGAGTGCGTATATTCTACATGCGGTATACATCCGCATGAGGCTAAAGGCGTCGATGATAATGCTATTGCCAGTCTTAAGGAGATAGCCTTGTCACAGGATAAGGTAGTTGCCATAGGAGAGGTTGGCCTTGATTTTTTTAGGAACCTTTCCCCTAAAGACGCGCAGATCGAGGCGTTTACTAGGCTTGTAAGGCTTAGCAAGGATCTTAACCTCCCGCTCATACTGCATTGCAGGGAAGAGGCGCCGCATAAGAGAGAGGCTGCCGAGCTCATGTTTAAGATAATGGAGGAGAATCTCAAGACGCCGTTTACAGGTGTAATGCACTGTTTTGCGGGCAATGAAGAGACTCTTAACAGATGCCTTGATCTCGGATTGCATATATCTTATACATGCAATATTACGTATAAAAACGCGCATAACTTAAGAGAGGTTGTTAAAAAGACTCCCATGGAAAGGCTTATGCTTGAGACAGATTCCCCCTTTTTAAGCCCCCAGGCTAAAAGAGGTCAGCGCAACGAACCGTCAAATCTTAAGTACCTTGTTAGGCAGATAGCTGAGATTCGCGACATGGAAGAAATAGAAATAGAGTCGCGGACAACAGAAAACGCTAAGAGGCTTTTTTGCCTGCCTTAAAATAAGCAGATATAGAATACACTGGCTATTAATATTATGATCAAAAAGATCAGAAGTTTTATAAACGAAAATCGGATGTACGCGTGGATGATAGTCTTTATTATTTTCATTCAGACTTTTTCCGCAGCCATGCATAGTAATGATTTTAAATCTTTTAAAAATTCTTCTTATCAGCGTGAGCAATTTGCCAAAGAGGTTAAATTAAAAGAACAGGCCCTAAGAGAGATCCTCTTAAATGATAGTAAGGCATCACGTAATTTTGGTTTTATATTTCTGTTGGCACTTGGGTTGCTGGTAGTAGGAGTATTCTTTCTAGCTTATTATATTAGCAAAAGAAGAGAGTCTATAGATATTATACCGCGCACACTTAACGCGCCTGGAGCAGCCTGGTCTTTACCGGATGTTCTAAAGGTAGTGATGCTCTTTGTCTTCTTTCATTCTCTTTTTTCAATAGTTATTTATATATTAGGCCATCTTTTTTTAGCCTCGTTATGGAATAGTCGTTTTGATATGGTATTGTCAACAGTCCTTATGGATCTTCTGGCGTTATTTTTCATATTAAGGGTTGTAACATTAAAATACCACCAATCAGTAGAGGCGCTTGGCATATCTTTCAAAAATATATTTCAAAACATACGGGTTGGACTATATTCATACATAGCCTTTTTGCCTATTTTAGCTGTGTTATTTTTTTTAGTTATAGCTATCGCGAGGCTTCTGAATTATGTCCTGCCGCCGCAACCCGTATATGAGCTCCTCTTCAAGGAGGATAGGCCTATTATGCTTGTCTTTGTATCTTTTCTTATAGCGTTACTTGGGCCGGTTATAGAGGAAGTATTCTTTAGAGGTTTTTTGTACGGTGCTCTTAAAAAAAGTCTAGGTGTAGTGCTAGCTGTTATTATAAGCGGATTTTTATTCTCTTTTTTACATATAAACCTTTTGGGTTTTATACCAATTATGGCACTCGGGGTCTTCCTGGCGTATATGCGTGAGAGAACAGGATCACTTATACCTTCTATTACGGTTCATATAGTACATAACAGCGCAATTACCATGATGATGTTTTTTATTCGGGATATTATGTCAAAGGCTGCGTAAAATCTTTAACGCAATACCTGCCTGATGGCAGGCAGGCCCGCTCGGAATGAAAAGGCCCTGCTTTAATCGGTACTTAGATTTCACATAGGCTAGGAGCAACCTTTAAACAGAGGAATATATTATGAAGGCAAAGACAGTATCTTTTGTAAATAACAAGCTAAAAATAATAGACCAGAGGGCCTTGCCGAATAAATTTAATATTATAGAATCGCGCAATATTAAAGATGTTTATAATCACATAAAGACCCTCGCTGTAAGAGGCGCGCCTGCTATAGGTGTATTCGCGGCATACGGAGTCTATGTTGGGATCAAAGATATAAAAAGCACGGACAGGAAGGCCTTTTTCAGACAGTTTTTGAAAGCAATTGATTGTATCAAGGCAAGCAGGCCAACAGCTGTAAACCTCTTTTGGGCGCTTGAGAGGATGAGAAAAAGAGCGTTCGCGAATGAGAATGAGACTGTGCCAGTGATAAAAAAAATACTTTTAGAAGAGGCAATTAAGATAAACAGAGAAGATGAGCAGATGTGCAAGGCCATAGGTGTTAATGGTGCAAGGCTTATAAGGTCAGGTGATACCATACTTACGCATTGCAATGCCGGGTCATTAGCGACATCCGGAGAAGGCACGGCGTTATCACCTATTTATAAAGCTTACGCGCAAGGTAAAAAGATAAAAGTTTACGCCGACGAAACACGGCCGCTTTTACAGGGTGCGCGTCTTACAGCATGGGAGCTAAAGAAACACGGTATAGATGTAACGCTTATATGCGATAATATGGCAGCATCACTTATGCAAAAGGCAAGGATAGATAAGATTATTGTAGGCGCTGACAGGATAGCGGCAAATGGCGATACCGCTAATAAGATAGGGACTTACTCTTTAGCAGTACTTGCTAAGGCTCACAATATCCCATTTTATATCGCCGCGCCGAGCTCTACATTTGATTTTTCATTAAAAACAGGGGACAGGATACCCATAGAAGAACGAGACGGAGAAGAGGTTAGAAAGATATCCAATATATCTCACGCGCCAGATAAAGTAAAGGTATATAACCCTGCTTTTGATGTTACGCCCAGCCGTTATATAAGCGCGATTATTACAGAAAAAGAAGTTTTTACTAAACCATATAAGCGGTCATTAAGAAATGTATAATTATGAAAAATAGGTTATCAGATATAGGTGAGTTTGGTTTTATCGAAAAGATAACAAGGTTGACTCGTACGGATTCATCGGTGATAAAAGGTATCGGCGATGATTGTGCTGTATTAAAATATAAGAACAGTAAACATCTTTTATTCGCTACGGATATTCTTGTAGAGGGAGTGCATTTTACGAGAGATAAGGCTACGCCGGAGGAGATAGGCCGCAAAGCGCTTGCCGTTAATATAAGCGATATAGCTGCCTGCGGAGGGCTGCCTAAGCATGCAGTGGTATCAGTAGCCTTACCTCCAGGGGTTTCGCATAATTACGCTATCAGATTATACAAGGGCATTGAGAGCATGGCACGTCATTTTAAGGTGAATCTTGTAGGTGGAGATATGAGTTCTTCTGAAAGGATTGTAATATCTGTAGCTATATTAGGAGAGGTTTCTAAAAAGGATATTATTCTTCGTTCCGGAGCCAGGAACAAGGATGCGATAGTATTGACCGGTCCACTTTGTATGAGGCCGGATCATTTGCTTTTTATGCCTAAGATAAAAGAGTCACAGTTTATTGTCAGAAAACTTGACGCGAGCGCCATGATAGATATATCGGACGGATTTTTATCAGACCTTGAGCATATACTTAAACGCAGCAAAAAGGGCGCCCTTATATACGAGTCATTAATACCATGTAAAACTAAGAGATATTCTCTTAAACGGTTGCTCAATACAGGTGAACAATTTGAGCTCTTATTTACCATGCCAGCTAAGAGATTAGACATGTTGCCTAAGGTTTTTTATCCGGTAGGAGAGATAGTATCCGGCAACGCGACAATAACCTTAGTAGATAGTTTAGGCAAAAAAAATAAAGTAAAACCAGAAGGCTATACGCATTTCTAAATGAAGAATTCCCTGATTTCAAACAGCGTAAATGAGACAAAAGCATTGGGTGAAAAGCTAGCGAAGTTGCTAAAACCGGGTGATAACATAGCGCTAATCGGCAATCTTGGTTCAGGAAAGACTACCTTTACAAAAGGCCTTGCTCGTGGATTAAAGATCGAAAAACCTGAATATGTCAATTCACCTTCCTTTGTCCTGATGAAGGAGTATAAGGGGAGGGCGAATCTCTACCATTTTGACCTCTATCGGCTTGACAGCCTTGAGGATATAGAATATATTGGTATGCAGGAATATCTGGATGGAGACGGGATTGTGGTTATAGAATGGGCAAATAGGATGAATATGCTACTGCCTTCTGAGTATCTTGAGGTCTCCATAAGTATAACAGCAGAAAAAAAGAGAAAGTTTACATTCATAGCCCATGGCAAAAGATATTACAATATTGTCAGCCGATACATCAAGCCTTAGGTTCAGCATAGCCTTGTTAAAAGCGGCTAGTCTTGAGCAAAGTCGAAGGGCTTGTCCTGAGCAAGGTCGAAGGGCTGAATTGGTGGAGCAATTTACATCCGCTACTCCTGGCAGGCAGTCTTCTGATATGCTCCTGGAGATAGATAAGTTATTGTCGAGGAATTCATTCAGCATAGAGGATATAGATCTCTTTTCTGTAGGCCTTGGGCCAGGCTCATTTACAGGCCTGCGTATAGGCCTTACTACTATGAGGGCTATGGCATTGGCATTAAAAAAACCGATAATAGGTATCCCAAGTATCGATGCGCTGGCACATGCTGCTGCGGATAGTAGCCCGGATATTTGCGTCATTATAGACGCGAAGCAGACTAAGGTATATGCGCGTTTTTATAAACAAAGAAAAAATATTATAAAACCAGCGAGTAAAATTTTCTTACTTCCTATTGATAAATTACTTGCCAGGGTAAAGGGACCGGTGCTGTTTACGGGAGATGCCATAGCGTTATACAGAGATGATATCTTGAGGTCAAATATTCCGGGGGTAGATTTCACGCCTGAAGAGACATGGTCTAGCGAAGCCGCGATTATAGGGGCCTTAAGTTTTAGTAAATGGAAGAAGAGATACAGAGATAATGTTTTCACGCTTTCGCCACTTTATATATATCCTAAGGAATGCTCAATAAGCAAGCATAGAAAGAA
>CAZDLP010000009.1:18822-23572 GCA_964506565.1 uncultured Planctomycetia bacterium | reverse complement strand
CGCGATACTCGTGCCGATAAAGGCTAACGCGTATGGACATGGCATGCTCGAGACCTGTGAGACGCTTGTAAGATCGGGGGTTGATTACCTTGGGGCAGGTACAGTAGATGAGGCTGTATTCTTGAGGAGAAATGGTTTTAGGAAAATACCTATATTGATGCTTGGATCTGTGTTAAGATCCGCGGTTGAACCTATTATATCTAATAATATAACTCAGACAGTAGGTGATATGCGGTTGGCCCGTGCGGTTGATAAGAGCGCCGGAAAAATGGGTAAAAAAGCAAAGGTCCATATAAAGATCGATACAGGTATGGGCAGGATAGGCATATGGCATGAGGACGCTATGGGGTTGATAAGCAAGATTAGTAAGCTTAATAACGTGAAGATAGAGGGTATATTTAGTCACTTTCCAAGCGCAGATGAGGATAGCCTGCTTACCCATAAGCAGATAAAGGATTTTTTATCACTTCTCCAGAACGTAAATAAAACAGGTATAGACATAAAATACAGGCATATGGCAAACAGTATGGCAGTTGTTGATTATAAGTCCTCTCATATGAACCTTATAAGACCCGGACTTATGGTCTATGGCCTCTCTCCAAGGATAGGCGCTTTTAGCGATAAGATCCACCTTATTCCTGCCCTATCTTTAAAGAGCAAGATAGTCTTTATCAAGGATGTTCCTCCCGGAAGGAAGATAAGTTACGGTGGTACGCATATAACTAATTCCCATACAAGGGTTGCTACTATTCCTATCGGGTATGGCGATGGTTTAAACAGGAGGTTATCTAATAAAGGCAAGGTACTTGTTAGAGGAAAGAGGGCATTGATAATCGGTATGGTCTGTATGGATCAATTTATGCTGGATATTAGCCATATAGATAGCGCTAAAATAGGTGATGAGGTTGTTATAATAGGTAAGCAGAACAAACTTAGCATAAGCGTGGAAGAGATGGCACAACTTTCTGATACTATACCATATGAGGTGGTCTGCTGGCTAGATAAGAGGATCGCCAGGAAATATATATTATTAAAAAAATAGTGCTTTTATAAAAATAGAGATTTTAAGAGCTTTTAGTAGATTTTAAGAGCTTCTGAGAGATTTACTGCAATAAAGACCGATATTAGACCTTGACCCATACGGTTAAATGCTATATAATCCCATCATAATATATCAAAGCATATCAGATACTATTAGGTAGCATAGTGGTATTTCGAGGATAGGTTTTCAACAAACCTATAACCGAAATTAGTTGCGCAAAGCACATAATTTATTAGGAGTTACAATGAAGGCAGAGAGATATTATTCTGCAAATGAAGTCGCTAGGCTCTTAAGTATCTCAAAGCAGACACTAGTGAGATATGAGTCTAAGGGCATATTTCCATGCGCACGGCGCAATAGGGTTAATAAATGGCGCGAATATACTATTAGCGAGATAAATCATTTACGAAAAATAATAGGCAGGGCAGGATAATGTCAAGAATATCAGTAGGAATATATATTTCACCAAAGAATGTTGATATTATAGAACTTGCAGGCTCTAAAAGCGCGCCTGTTTTAGTAAATTTTATTCGCCAGCAGATAGTAGCAGATACTGTTTCCGATAATGCCGCTGCAGCCGATCATATGGCATTTTATAAAGATGTGGTATCGGATGCCGTTAAAGAAGGTTTTGAGAAGCTTCATTCAAGTCCACATACAATACAGACCGTACTTGGTTCAAGTGATTTTATGATACGCTACTTTGATATGCCGGTTCTGCCAAAATCGGAACAGCAACAGGCTGTAAGGTTCGAGGCAAAGAAATATATTCCATTTAAGCTTGATGAGATAGCCAGTGATTTTAGGGTTTTAGCTGAGCCTAAGAAAAAGAAATCCATGGATATATTTTTCATGGCCGCGACAAAGGCACAGATTAATTCACATGTATCGAAATTCAAGGATACGGGTTCAGCTGTTGCTGGTATAGATATTATGCCTCTTGCGCTTTGGAATGTATTATTGCTGCATAAGAAAGTGGATATAAAGGATAAAGCGGTTGTGCTCTATGCTGATAATGACAGGGAGAGCGTATCGATCCATATAATGGAATCAGGGATGCCGTTTATGAGCCGCGACTTTAAGGTAGCCATTGATGATAAAGAGGCGGTCTTTGAGAAAATTGTAAGTGAGTTGAGGGTGTCCATTGATTATTACGGTAGGCAGAAACATAGCGCGGATACGCTAAAAGTAATTACCTGTGGCGAGATGCTTTTTTCAGGCTTGGATGCGTATATAGCGGATGAGCTCAAGGTCGTTACTAGCTCTCTATATGATTTTGATAAGATAAAAAGCGCGGATACGCTTTCATCATCAGCTATCCTGGCAGTGAGTGCAGCTATTGAGGGTTTAGGGGAATCCAATTATAGCGTGAATTTTTCCCCCCTAAGCACCGCTATAAAACACAAAAAGACATATAGTATAGTTACGGTCGAGGTGATATCCGCGGTTGCCGTTGTGCTGTTGTGTTATATCCTTAATAGCTTCTTATTAAAAAGTGTAGCAACAGAGCTTAAGCTTGTAAAGAAGGAAGGAGGGCCTCTACCTGCTAATACATCACGCCTAAATCTCCAGCAGCTTACAGCGCGTAAGGAGAATATGCTAAAGGACACAGAATTTTTAAGTCTTATTATTAACAACAGGGTTTCATGGGCAGTGAAATTAGCGAGCGTATCTAACGATCTTTCAGCTATAAATACAGAGGCAATAGGCGGTGTGTGGATAAACAGCCTCTCTTTTAAGGAAGATTTTATAGATAGCGATTCTACGTATCCTTCCGGTATCGCGCGAAAGATTTCAATATCAGGAAGTTCATTTCTATTAGATAGCGCCAAGGAGACCACTTACGTAAATAATTTTTTTACGCTGCTAAAGGACGATAAGGCATTCATGCTTTATCTGAATAATATAGATTTGGGTTCTGTGAATAAAGAGAGCGTTGAGAGGCACCAGGTCTCTACATTTACTGTATCCGCTTATTCGGGAGAAGTGATTGACAAGGGCGGCATTCAATCGAAATCCAGAAGAACAGGCAGAAGATAAAGATGTCAAAACAATTTAATATAAATCTTGATGAGAAAACAAAGGTTATAGCAATTAGTGCGGCAATAGCCTTTATTACGTTTTTTATATGTTCAGGCATTGTGAAACATCAGATTAGAAAGAGCCGTGATACGCGCTCTAAAATAGAAGAGGAGCGGAAAAAACTCGCTTTGAGGGTTGGGATAGGTACGATAGAGAGCAAGCAGAGTGAGTATGTTAAGCACTTCTATGATACAATGGATCAGCAGGGATTCAGGCTAATCATATCTGAGCTTGCTACGGAATCGGGTATCGAGATAGTTTCGATGAAATCATCCGGCAGTAAGGGTATAGCTAATCTTACAAAGAGTATTTCAGAAGTAAGCATGAGATGTACTTATAACCGGCTTGTCGAATTTATAGCAAAGGTTGAGAAGCTTCCGGAACTTATGAAAATTGAAGAACTCTCTCTTAAAGGTTTAACAGATTTTAAGGGCTATCTAACGGGAGATGAAGATAGAAAAAAAGAGGTTATGGAATCCGATACCAAGATAACGGCATCATTTATTGTAACTGCTTATTATATAAAGCATTAAATATATTATGGATAGAGATAAAAAGCAACAAATAATATTGATTGTACTGATACCGGTGTTTCTTCTCAGCCTGCTTTATACCCGTATGCAAAAGGCTTCAAAGGATAATAAAGGGGGCATTAAGCAGGAAGAGATTCTATCTGAGGATAAGAGGATAGAGCAGATAGCGCCACCAAGGGGTGAGCTAGATACGGAGCATGCGTTATTAAAAAAAGACCCCTTAAAGGATTTGCTTCAGTTGTATCTTTACAAGACGCGCGTTGTTCAGACTGAGGAGAAGGTAACTATCCCATTGCCAGAGCTTACCATAGAAGGTATAATATGGAATTCAGATATGCCGCAGGCTATAGTCAATGGCAAGATTGTCAGGATAGGTGATATTGTAAAGGATGTGGAAATTATAGATATTGAGAGGAACGGCATAGTCGTAGGTTATAACGGAGAAAAGGTTTTGATAGAAAGGTAAGTGAGGCTACAATTTACTGATACTTATAAGATTATAATGACGTAAATTGCATAGTCGAATTTGCCTTTAGGATACGTAGCATCTTAAAGGATTCCAAATTACAGAAAATAATGAGAGGAGAGTTTAGACAATGAATATAATGCCCGGTTTAAGATATGGAAGAGCGGTTTTCTTCGTGATTATAGTATTATCTTTATTTATAATCGCGGGAGATATTCCCGCTCAGCAGAGCGCTAGCATATCAATGGACTTTCAACAGGCAGCCCTAAAAGACGTGCTTAAGATATTTTCTCAGCAGGCTGGGTTAAATTTTGTCGCGACAGATAACATAGAAGATAAGAAGATTACATTATATTTGGATGGTGTTACAGTACAGGACGCGCTTGATTCAATTATGAAGGCAAATAATCTCGGGTATGACCAGGCGGAAGGTAGCGCTGTTTTTATAGTAAAAGAGCTAGGTAAGGCAAGGGTTGATTTAGTTACAAGGGTCTATAACTTAGATTTTGCGCGTATATCTGTTTCAGACGAAGGCGCGACTGGAGATACATCAAATATAGAATCTATTATTGATAATCTTCTTTCCAAAGGGCCTGATGGAAATAAATTAGGCAGTATAGTTATTGA
>CAZDLP010000009.1:0-18722 GCA_964506565.1 uncultured Planctomycetia bacterium | reverse complement strand
ATAATCTTCTTTCCAAAGGGCCTGATGGAAATAAATTAGGCAGTATAGTTATTGACCAAAGAACAAATAGTCTTATTGTCACTACGATAGCAAGTGACTTTTCTATAATTGAGGATACTATCGCAAAGCTTGATAGTATAACACCGCAGGCTCTTATTGAGGCGGAGATTGTTGAGATACAGACAGGTGCTTTAAAAAAGCTTGGCCTGGAATGGGGCGGCGCCGACGGGACATTCGTTAGGTTTACTGGGCCTACAAAGATTACGCATTTTCCGTTTGTTAGAGAAAGTAATCCATTTTCAAAAAGCCTTTTGGGCAACGTTACTACGACAGATTCTACCTCAACTGTTAATGATGTAACTACCACCGGAACTAATATATCACAGATACCGATACTAGGAGTGCTTTCTTTGGAAGAGTTTTCTATGGTTCTAAGGGCCATGGAGAATGAGGGGACAGCACATTATCTGGCAAAGCCAAGGATAATGACTGTAAATAATCAGACAGCGGAGATAAAGATAACAGCGGATACAGCTATAGGTGTAAAAAAGACAAGTGTAAGTGACACAGGGGAGGTAATAGTAGAGGCAGAGAGAATGGAGACAGGTATTACGCTTAAAGTGACGCCAACAATCAATCAGAAGGGCTATATAACAATGACAATAGAGCCCGAGGTTTCAAGAGCGACGCAGTCAGCGTATTTTACAAATTTTGTTGATCCGACAAAGAGGAGCGCTAAGACAACGGTTATGGTAAAGGATGGCCAGACCATGGCAATAGGTGGACTGTTGAAGAATCACAAGGAAGATACTAATAGAAAAGTACCTGGTTTAAGTAGCATACCCTTTTTAGGTAATATGTTCCAGAGCAAAAATAACCGCAGTGTCCAGACTGAGATAATAGTATTTGTAACCGCGCATGCTATACTCAGTGTAGGTGATGCTGTAGATGCTGCTAGCGGCATAAGAGATGCAGGGTCAAAAAGCGTCGCGGAAAAAGATGCTGCCCCTGCGGATATGAGAGAGGCAGAGATCAAAAAGACAGTTATGAGATTAAGAAAGAAGCGGGAAGTTCAACGGGACAGGTAGATGGCATGGTTTATTGGACTAGATACTAGATACTGGATGCTGGATGAGAAGGTAAAAGAAGAAGCATCGAACTTGTTTTTTAATGCTTACAAATTAGTTTTTACGGTAACAAGGTTTAAATATTATGAGGAAATCAAAACTTAGGCTTGGAGAGATACTCATTAAAGAGGGTCTCCTTCTTGATGCGCAGCTTGATGAAGCCTTAAGGTTTCAGAAGCTAAGCGGAAGAACTATAGGAGACATAATAGTAGATAGAGGTTTTGTAAAAGAGAACGACCTGGCTAATGCTCTCGCTAAACAGCTTGACATCCCTTTTGTATCGATGGCAGATGGGTCTCTCAGTCCTTCAAAGAATGATAATCTAGAGAAGCTTATTCCGCAGTCTTTTGCCAGAAGTCAGATGGTGATACCTTTATCAAAACACCTGCAATCTCTTACAGTAGCGCTTGCTAATCCGCTTGACCTCCTGGTGATAGATAACCTTAAGAAGATAACAGGTTATGATATAAATCCCGTTATAGCCACTAAAGGTGACATGAGAGAGGCTATAGCTAAATTTTATGGGTCAAAAGACCTTCTGGAGGAGGCTGTTAATAGTTCCTATGATATTGATGGCAGCCAGGAAATAATAAGCATGTCAGCCTCTAGGGAGAGCCTGGAAGACACAGTATCAAGGGCAGAAGAAGCACCTGTTATTAAGTTGGTTAATTTATTGTTGATCCAGGCGGTAAAAGAAGGCGCTAGTGATATTCATATCGAACCTTTCAGGGAAAAGATAAATGTTCGTTTCAGGATAGACGGAATATTGCATAAGATAGCCCCTCCGTCACAACATCTTTTACTTGCGCTTGTATCAAGGATAAAGATATTATCCAAGATGGATATCGCTGAAAAGCGCCTGCCCCAGGATGGAGGCTTTACAGTAAAGGTAGAGGATAGACTGATAGACTTAAGGGTCTCTGTTGTGCCGACTATATTTGGTGAGAAGGCTGTAATAAGAATTTTGGATAAGGAGTCCATATCATTTGAATTGGATAAACTCGGTTTTTCAAAAAAGGATTTTAATCTTTTTAAGCAAGCAATCACCAGGCCGTATGGGCTTGTATTGGTAACAGGCCCTACAGGTAGCGGCAAGTCAACAACGCTCTATTCAGCTTTAAGCTCTATCATGACGCCAAAGAAGAATATTTTAACAATTGAGGATCCGGTTGAATATCAGATCAGCGGAATAAATCAGACACAGGTAAAGCCAAATATAGGGCTTACGTTCGCGGAGGGGCTTCATTCTTTTTTAAGACAGGACCCCGATATAATAATGGTTGGTGAGGTGCGAGACATAGAAACAGCGGCTATATGTATAAGAGCCTCGCTTACAGGGCATTTGGTCCTTAGCACATTGCATACTAATGATGCTCCATCTGCCGTGACAAGGCTTATCGATATAGGCATTGAGCCCTACCTTGTTGCCTCAAGCCTCTTGCTTATAATGGCGCAACGCCTTGTGAGAAGGTTATGTCCCAAGTGTAAGCGCCCTGTAAAGATGCCGGAAGATATCGCGACGCGTTATAATATCTCAAAGCGAGATATATTTGAGGCAGATGGTTGTGATTTTTGTAGAAATACCGGATATAAAGGAAGGATTGCTATACACGAGCTATTATCAATAAGCCAGGAACTACGATCTCTGATAGCTAATCGCGCGGACCTTTCACAGATAAGAGATATGGCAAAAAAGGGTGGCATGAATACCTTGACAGAAGACGGCCTCGCAAAAGTAGCGGAAGGTGTAACAAGTTTGAATGAGGTCATGAGTTCTGTTTTTGAGTAGAGTTAATTGTTTTGTGCTAGATGCTAGATGCAAGGTGCTGGAACAGAGGCAAGAAGATGCTGACATATAAATATATCGCAAGAGATAAAAACGGAAAACCGAAACAGGGTTTTTTGGATGTAGGTAGCAAGGATGAACTTGTCCGTGTGCTGCAGTCCCAGGGTCTTGTTGTTGTAAGTTTTGACGAGGTAGAGAAGGTTGATAAGACCGCAATCAAGCCTGAGAAAAAGCATAGAATGCATTCCGGGGTTAAGCTTGACGATCTTATAGCATTGGCAAAACAGCTCCAGGTGCTCCTTATATCAGGCATAACGCTTCTTCGAAGCCTTGAGATAATAAGCCTGCAAGTGCAGAGTACTAAACTTTTTCATGCTCTTACGCAGATGAAGAAGGATATATCGGCAGGGAGCAGTTTTAAGGCGGCTATAGCTAAATACCCCAGTATTTTTTCTAACCTATGGGTAAATATCATAAATACAGGTGAGACAACAGGACAGCTCCCATTTGCCCTGGAACAGCTTGTTACTTATCTTGAATCGACATCATCTCTACAGCGTAAGATCAAGAATGCCCTTGTATATCCATCGATAGTTATATGTGTCGCGGTAGCCGCGGTAATAATCTTCATTGTAAAGATAATCCCTATGTTCGCGGATATATATAGTGGTTTTGACGCGGCGCTGCCGCCTTTTTCACAACTGGTTTTTTCTGTATGCTTAAGCATAAAGCAGTATTTACTGTTATTTGTCGCTATTGCTGTAGCGGCTGTCTTGGGAATACGTCATTACAGGAAGACATACGAGGGCAGAAAACGTATTGACGCTATGTTGCTTAATCTTACGCTTATCGGTGATGTCATGAAGAATGTCGCTGCGGTAAGGTTTGCCTCAGGTTTGCATATGCTTATAACGAGTGGCACGCCAATATTACACGCACTAGAGATAGTCTCAGAGACATCAAGCAACGTGATTATAAAAGAGATGCTCCAGAAGGTTAAAGAGAGTGTTCGTGAAGGCAAATCAATGTCGATTCCTCTTTTGGAGGCGAATATATTTCCCAGTATGCTAGCGCAAATGGTTGCTGTCGGAGAAGAGTCAGGTGCGCTTGCTGATATGCTCGATAACGCGGCAAAATTCTATGAAGAGAGAGTAGACGCTACGATCGGTAGGCTTGCCGCTATGTTTGAGCCGATACTAATAGTTGTCATAGGTATTGTAGTAGGCACTCTTGTAATAGCTATGTTCTTGCCTATATTTGGTCTTTCAGAAGCGATAAAATAAAATATTTTTCGAAAAAATAACTTAATGTTCTTGACACCAGTAATCTGAGATAGTATAATTTTAACAAGATGGATAGATTAAATCGAAAGGGAGTAATGATGACGACAAAAAAAGGTTTTACACTAATCGAGGTTTTAATAGTTGTAATTATTTTAGGCATACTCGCGACTTTAGCAGTTCCGCAGTTTACGCGTATGATATCCCGTGCAAGGATGGCAGAGGCATGGGCAGGGCTCGGTACTGTAAGGACGGCCCAGGCTTTATATTGGGCGGAAAAGAGCGCTTACGCAGGCGTAGTAACGGATCTGAATTGCGATTCATCATCCGGAGATTTTAATTTTACAGTTACAGGAGGAGGAGCAACCTTTACCGCGACAGCAACTGGTGTAGGAGATGCTGCAGGGCTTATCGCTTCAATGACTTCAGCCGGTGTTAGGACATGTACGATACCATAATATGAGTAAATATATTCCTAGTAAAAAAGAGGGCGTAAAAAAGCTCTCTTTTTTTATTTTAGTAGATAAGCAAAATATACAAACTTAAAAGAGAGTAATGGTGACGACAAAAAAAGGTTTTACACTAATCGAGGTTTTAATAGTTGTAATTATTTTAGGCATACTCGCGACTTTAGCAGTTCCGCAGTTTACGCGTATGATATCCCGTGCAAGGATGGCAGAGGCATGGGCAGGGCTCGGTACTGTAAGGACGGCCCAGGCTTTATATTGGGCGGAAAAGAGCGCTTACGCAGGCGTAGTAACGGATCTGAATTGCGATTCATCATCCGGAGATTTTAATTTTACAGTTACAGGAGGAGGAGCAACCTTTACCGCGACAGCAACTGGTGTAGGAGATGCTGCAGGGCTTATCGCTTCAATGACTTCAGCCGGTGTTAGGACATGTACGATACCATAATATGAGTAAATATATTCCTAGTAAAAAAGAGGGCGTAAAAAAGCTCTCTTTTTTTATTTTAGCATGACTTATGTTTTACGCTCAACGCTACAACAGCTATATATACAAAGATCATCATAAGAAGATATGGTGTATAGATCAGAGGCTTGAGGGGGGTAAGGGCCTGTTTTGTATGTGTGTTTTTATTTTTTAAGATATATATATCCGTACCTTCTTTTTTGAGATTTTCTACTATATAAAAATTCGATTTAACTTTTTCATAAATTTTCTTAAATTCACCCTTAGGCTCGTCTATTATTATCAATAATGAACCGTTAGCGAGGTCTGGCTCATATTTTTTAGAATTTATCTCAAGCAGCATATTAGATAGCGCGGGCCTCTGCGTTACGCACCATAGCATGCCCGTGATATATCTATAATTTGACCAGATAAACGTGTTTTCATTAGAGTGTTTTTTAATATAATAAGATAGCTCTTCCAATAAGCCATCGTTATATATGCCTGCTGATGTTATGTATTCCGGCTTTCTCTCTTTTCCCTCAAATATTGCCGTTAGTTGCGAATCTGATATCTCCAGATGCATATTTTTACTATGAAAATTTATACTTGGCGCGAAGATAATAAGGTATGATAAAAGAATAAATATAAGAAGTAATATATGCCGCTTTGTACCAGAGATCCTTTCTACCACGCTATTCATAGCCGTATAGAGCTTATCAAGTCCTATGCTAGCAAGGATTATAAAGCCTATCATGCCCTGTGAACAGAGGAGCCGGAAAGGGTATAGTATGCCCATCGGCATAAGAGCCGCTATCAGAAGAATGAATATCTTGTATTTGTTTATATTTCTTAATGCTTTAGCAAGGCCTATGAAAAGAAGAGCTATTATTACAGGATAGAATCTAAGAGGCATCTGCGCGCTATTTTGCCAGGATATCTCAGATATGCTTTTTATAATATGAATAGACCAGGGCAGGCCTATTAAAAGCGGAAAGAGCAATAATTTCATGAGATCTCTTGTATATACCATTTTACTTATCCACGCAAGAAAGACAAATAAAATGGATAGCAGCCCTATCCCTGTATGCGTATAAAAAATAAGTCCGATTAATAGCGCGCCGGTTAACAAATGTTTTTTGACTATTGATAGTATGGCTAGAAGTAATAACGCGATACCTATTGTTGCTGCCGGGGTGAAGGATATGCTTATCATAAATAATGAGGCGCATTGACATAGATATACAGCGAAAAACGCTACTCTTTTATTGAGGATATTTTTTGTTATGTACCAAACAGTACAGAGAAAAAGAGAGGGAACAATACAACTTAGTAACTTTAGAGCGGTAATGGCGGAGAGCCCGGTTTTAAGCAATGCTAATATTATGATATGTATTAGAGGGGGATAGAGTTGAGGGGCACCGGCAGGTCCGTATTCCCAAAAATTATGTAATACTAAACCTCCTGCCGCGTTAAAGCCCTCCGCTACAGCTAAATGGTAATACATATCTAAAAAAAACGGTAACTGTCTCCATTGGAGAACAAATATTAAAGAGGATAAGAAGATAGACAGGAGAGAGAGTATGTTCCATATCCTGCTGTCAGGGTCTCTTAACGAGTATCTGTTTTTATTGTGATTTATAGCCATCTTTTCTATTATAGGATAAAATCTTGTCTATGACAATAAAATACTATGGTATAATATCAAACATGAAAAAGCATATATCTTTACTAAGAAATATTCTACTTGTTCTTTGTTGTATATTTCCCATGATATATAGTCTGCGGCAGGTTTTGTGCAATGATATCTGGCTTCATATAAGGACCGGTTCCTGGATATGGGCACATAGCGCAGTTCCATATACTCAGCTATACTCTTTCGTGATTGGTAATAAAGAATGGATCGACCATGAATGGCTTTTTCAAATTCTTGTATACCCCCTCTATAAGCTAGCAGGCGTTAATGGACTGATCGTGATGCGCTTTCTTGTTGTATCTGCTATTCTCTGGATATTCGTAAGTATAGCAAAAAAAGCAGAGCGTCTATTTTTTCTTTCCGCTTCTGCTATTATAATATCTGTTGTAGCAACCTTTGGTCGTTTACAGATAAGGCCTGAGCTATTTTCACTTTTATTTGTAGTGATATTTATATATGTGCTTAAAAATTACAAGGGGTTAAACTCAATATTTCTTCTCCTGCCTTTACAGGCCTTATGGGTTAATATGCATGGTTATTTTATCGTGGGACCTGTTATTGTTCTCATCTTTCTTTTAGCAAAAACTATGCAGGCTAAACTCAAGCTTCCATTTGAGTGGAACGCAAATAAGATTAACAGTCAGGCCTTTTATAGGCTTTTAGCTGTTTTTTTTCTGCTTGTTGCTGTTTCTTTATTGAACCCCTATTTTTTAAAAGGTGCACTCTACCCCGTAAATATGATGTTTTCCGCCATAAAAGACTGCGTTAGCGGGTCTTATGCATTTAGTTCTGTTGGTGAATTATCCAATATACCTATCATGCACATAATATTAAACCGTAGTTTTTCGTATTTGAGCGCCACAATAATGATATTTTTTGTCTCCCTTTTACTCAATCTTAAGAAAGTGGATATTTTCGATATATTTATTTTTATCTCGCTTCTTTTCGTTACTATCTTGGCAAACAGGCATGCAGGAATGCTTTCCCTAGCTCTTGGGATATTGGCGCTTTTTAATCTCAAGAGCGCGGAAATGCAAGGCGCACTTTTTAAGGCCCAGGGCAAGAAAACCATCAAAAGATTATTGTTTCGGGTCATGCCTGTTATCTTCGTGATTTTTTTGATCTATAATATCATTAACATCGTAATAGGCGTTCCAAGCATGTTTAGTAAACGCTATATTTACAATCTCCATTGCGATACTAAGTCATTTATATTAGGCAGAGATGAGCTTACTTTTAATCAGCCATATGGTGCTGCTGGATTTATTAAGAAAAATCATATAAGAGCTAATATATTTAATTTCTTTAACCATGGCTCCTATCTGATATTTGAGCTTTATCCTGATTGCAGGGTTTTTATTGACGGTAGGACAGAGGTTTATGGTGATATCTTCTTAAGGAAATGGGACAGGATACGTAAGGAGCCCGAGTTGATAGATAAGATAAAAGATGATCTAAATATCGATTGTATTGTTTTGCCTTGTGCAGGTGATTTCGCTAGCCCTTTTTTTAAATACTTATATGATAGTAAAGAATGGAAATTAGTCTTTTTTGATGGCAAGAGCACAGTATTTTTAGCGGACAATAAGAAGTTCAAAGATATAATTGATAATAATGAGATTAATCTGGATAATTTTCAGGTTAATCCTGACACGGTTTTAATAGAGGCTGCAAAAGAAAAAAGCATATATCCCGGAATATTTATAGGAACAGCCAATTTTTTTTATGAGATAGGTATGTATGGTAAGGGCCTCGATCTTATTAATGTAGCTGAGCAGATAATGGAGAGTAACTATGATATACACAATCTTAAGGCTATACTCCTTTTTAAACTTAACAGGCCAAAGGAGTCTGTGGACCAATTTATAAGAGCTCTTAAGCTGCAGCCTAATAATCCCGAAATATATAGAAATATAGGTGGTTTTTATCAAGGCATAGGAAAACCGGATATAGCCGTAGGATATTTCGAGGCAGGATTACAGATGGACCCAGATAATAAGGGCCTTAGAGAGTCCCTTGAGCTGTTAAGTAACAAGGCTGATTAAAGAGAGCATGAAGTATAGAGAATCCGCTTATGTGAGCTAATCCGGAAGACCTTAAGCAAGCAAAATTCCTTTGACATATGGAAGTACTATGATATAATCTATTACTACTTATTGTACTATATAAAGAAAGGTCTTAAATATGAGAAGCGATGTGACTAAAAAGGGACTAGAAAGAGCGCCTCACAGGGCGCTTTTATATGCTACAGGCATGAGGAAGCAGGACTTGAATAAGCCTTTTATAGGCATAGCATCAAGTTTTACAGATCTCATACCAGGGCATGTTGATATGAGGCTGTTAGAGCGTGAAATAGAGCATGGTGTATGTTCCGGTGGGGGGAAGCCTTTTGTATTTGGTATACCAGGTGTATGTGATGGTATAGCAATGGGGCATGCAGGCATGAAATATTCCTTGTCATCACGCGAACTTATAGCGGATTCTGTTGAAAGCGTTGCTATGGCACATGCCTTAGACGGCCTGGTGCTTCTTACAAATTGCGATAAGATAACACCTGGTATGCTTATGGCCGCGGCACGACTCGATATACCTGCTATTGTAGTTACGGCAGGGCCCATGTTATCAGGCATGTACAGGATGAAGCGGCGCTCATTTGTGAGAGATACCTTTGAGGCGATGGCAAAGAGGCAGAAAGGCGAGATATCAGAGGCGGAGATGGAGAACCTTGAGATCTGTTCGTGTCCCGGAGGTGGTTCGTGTCAGGGCCTATATACGGCAAATACAATGGCTTGCGTAACAGAGACCCTTGGCATGTCTTTGCCGGGATGTGCTACTGCTCTTATAAATTCAGCCAAAAAGAAGCGCATAGGTTTTTCTAGCGGTGAACAGATAGTCACATTGGTTAAAAAGAATATAACAACACGCAAGATTATAAATAAGCAGTCTGTGTACAACGCTGTTATGGTAGATATGGCCTTGGGTGGCTCAACAAACACAATGTTGCATATCCCGGCTATCGCGCATGAAGCGGGAATAGAACTAAAACTCGATGAGCTTGACCTTATATGCAGGAAGACCCCTCATATTACAGATTTACGTCCCGGAGGCGAGTACTTTATGGAGGATCTGGAATATGCCGGTGGCATACCTGCTGTATTGAAGAGGCTTTCTTCAAAGATTAAAAACAATATTACAGTAACTACTAACTCATTAAAGAATAATATTAAGGACGCGCCTATTTATGATGATGATATCATACGTCCGATTAATAAGGCATATCATAAAGAAGGCGGCATCGCTGTATTAAAGGGAAACATAGCTCCGGACGGTTCTGTTGTAAAACAGAGCGCGGTCGCAAAATCCGCTATGATATTTGTCGGAAAAGCGGTATGTTTTAATTCGGAAGAAGAGGCTATGAAGGCGATAATGGCCAATAAGATAAAGCATAGATCTGTAATAGTCATAAGGTATGAGGGCCCTAAAGGTGGGCCCGGCATGAGGGAGATGCTTGCTCCTACAGCAGCTATAGCCGGTATGGGTCTGTCAAAAGAGGTGGCACTGATCACAGATGGAAGGTTTTCAGGTGGAACGAGAGGCCCTTGCATAGGTCATATCTCACCGGAAGCGGCATCGGGAGGACCGATCGCTATAATAAAAGATGGCGATCTTATCTCAATCGATATACCAAAAAGAAAGATAGAGCTTAAGGTGTCAAAGGCTGAGATTGAAAAGAGGATGAGTATGTGGAGGCCTAGAAAGCCGAAGATACAAACAGGCTACCTCGCGCGTTATGCAAAAATGGTGGAATCCGCGGCCCGCGGAGCGATTTTGTCAATATAAGTATTTTGACCCTGTTTCTGTTTCAATCAGGACAGTGGGCCAGAAAGTGCCCACCGTCCCGATAGAAACGGAAACAGGGTCGAGACGCTATAAGATATGGAGAAATCATGAAATTAAAAGGTGCAAATATACTTGTTGAGTCATTGAAAAAAGAAGGTGTTGAGATAATATTCGGATACCCCGGAGGCGTTTTACTGCCTATCTTTGACGTATTATATAAAGCCCCTATCAGGTTTATGCTCACAAGGCATGAGCAGGGCGCTGCGCATGCAGCAGATGGTTACGCGCGCGCTACCGGTAAAGTAGGCGTCTGCTTGGCTACATCAGGCCCGGGCGCTACCAACCTTGTTACAGGCATCGCAACAGCTTATATGGATTCTGTGCCAATGGTCGCGATTACAGGGCAGGTCAAGACTAACCTTATAGGGAGTGACGCTTTTCAGGAAGCGGATATAACAGGTATTACCCGTCCTATAACAAAGCATAACTATCTTGTAAAAGATGTCAATGAACTTGCGGGTATAATAAAAGAGGCTTTCTATGTTGCTAATAGCGGAAGGCCGGGGCCTGTATTAATAGACCTACCTGTTGATGTCACATTAGCAGAAGCAGAGTTTGATTATCCTGCTCAACTGGATACAAGAAGCTACAAACCGACATATGAAGGCCATCTTGGCCAGATAAAGAAGGCTGCTAAGGCGATACAAGATTCCCATAAACCTATAGTATACGCTGGTGGTGGCGTTATAATATCAGGTGCCGAGAAGGAGCTTTTTAAGTTTGCCAAGGAAAACAAGATACCCGTTACAACAACTCTTCTTGGTATGGGTGGTTTCCCTGAGACTGACCCTCTTTCATTGAAGATGCTTGGCATGCATGGTACGATTTACGCCAATCACGCTATAATGGAGAGTGATCTTATAATTGCCGTAGGATCAAGATTTGATGATAGGGTTACGGGAAAACTTGATGAATTCTCTCCTAATGCTAAGATAATTCATATTGATATCGATCCATCAAGCATTAGTAAGAACGTTGATGTGGATATCCCGATAGTCGGAGATGCGAGGAATATTTTGGAGAAGTTAAACGAGATAGTCAAGGCACCGGATACATCAAAATGGCTCGCGCAGATAGATGACTGGAAGAAGAAGGGGCCGCTACAATACGATGATACAGGAGATGTTATTAAGCCGCAGTTTGTTGTAGAGCAGATATATGAGGTAACAAAAGGTGAGGCTATAATAGTTACTGAGGTAGGACAAAATCAGATGTGGGCAGCGCAGTTTTATAAATATACAAAGCCGCGCACATTTTTATCCAGCGGTGGCTTGGGAACCATGGGATATGGTTTTCCGGCTGCGATAGGCGCACAGGTAGCGTTACCTGAACGAGTAGTTTTTGATATCGCGGGAGATGGTTCTATCCAGATGAATATACAGGAGCTTGCCACAGCTGTTATAAACAAGCTTCCGATTAATATAGCTATACTTAACAATAGTTGTCTTGGCATGGTCAGGCAGTGGCAGGAGCTTTTTTATGGGAAGAGATATTCACACACCTGCTTTGATAGCATGTGTCCTGATTTTGTAAAGCTAGCCCAGGCTTACGGGGCTGTTGGCATAAGGGTTACTAAAAAAAACGAAGTAGCGCCGGCTATTAAGAAAGCGATAGCTACTAAGAATACGGTTATCCTCGATTTTGTCGTAGAAAATGAGGAGAATGTAATGCCGATGGTTCCAGCAGGAGAGGCTATAAACCGCATGATTGGTGGCATGGCATAAAAAAGTAAAGGTGAAGGTAGAGGCAAAGGATAAATAATGAAACATATAATCTCAGTTTTAGTGGAAAATAGGTTTGGTGTTTTAGCGCGCGTATCAGGGCTTTTCAGTGCCAGAGGTTATAATATAAGTTCTCTGGCGGTTGGTGAGACCGAGGACCCTGCTATATCACGAATGACCATTGTTGTTAAAGGTGACGATAAGATACTTGAGCAGGTAAAGAAACAGCTGAATAAGTTGATAGATATAATCCTAGTTAAGGATTATATAAAAAAAGAGCATATAGACAGAGAGCTTGTGCTTTTTAAGGTCCTTGTCAATAAGCAGAACAACGATAAGGTCATGGAGATATTCAAGGCATCTCCTGTTAAGATAATACAGACTAAGGAGGATAGCATTGTAGTCGAGATTGTTGGCAGCCAGGATGAGATTGACAAGTTATCAAACGCCTTAAATAAATTTGAGATAAAAGAGATGGTGCGCACAGGGCGTATCGCGATGGAACTCTAAAAATTGAGATTCCTCGTTTAAGCAGTCAAAATTTTCTTCGATAATTTTAGACTAAACTCGGGAATGATTTGATAATATAAAAAAGGTAAAGGTAAAGGTAAAGACCTGTATAGAACATAAAATCTCTACCTTCATCTCTACCTATGTACAAGGAGGAACAGATGGCAAAGATATATTATGAGAAGGACGCGGATCTGGAGATACTAAAGCAGAAGAAAGTAGCGATAATTGGTTATGGGATACAAGGAAGAGCGCAGAGCCTTAATTTGCGTGATAGCGGGATAGATATCATAGTCTCTGAGCTTGAAGGCACGCCAAATTTTGAACAGGCGATTAAAGATGGCTTTAGCCCTCTATCAGTTGCGGAGGCCGCGAAACAGGCAGATGTTATTCAGATACTTACCCAGGATCACGTTCAGGCGATCGTTTATAATGAATCCATAGTGGCGAATCTGGAAAAAGGTAATTCGCTTGTCTTTTCGCATGGGTTTAACATACGCTTTAAGCAGATACTTCCACCTGATAATGTAGATGTATTTATGATAGCCCCGAAAGGCCCCGGTGCATTGGTGCGCAGGATGTATGAAGAAGGCAAGGGCGTTCCATGCCTTGTAGCTATATACCAGGATACAACAGGTAAGGCGCTTGAGACGGCACTATCTTACGCAAAGGCGATAGGTGGAACGCGCGCGGGTGTTATAGAGACTACATTTGAGGAAGAGACAGAGACAGACTTATTTGGTGAGCAGACCGTTCTTTGTGGTGGAGTAACAGAGCTCGTTAAGGCGGGATTTGATACACTTGTAGAGGCGGGATATCAGCCGGAGATAGCTTATTTTGAATGTCTTCACGAGCTTAAGCTTATTACGGACCTGATATATCAATATGGTATGCAGGGCATGAGAAAGCGTGTTTCAGACACAGCTGAATACGGTGATTATACCAGGGGCAAGAGAATTATTAACAAACAGACCCGTGAGGAGATGAAGAACATTCTTAAGGAGATAACATCCGGTCAGTTTGCGCAGGAATGGATAGATGAGAACAAAAAAGGCTCTGTTGAGTTTAATAAGATGAGAGAGACTGATAAGAAGCATAAGATCGAGGAGGTAGGAGAGAGCCTGAGATCTCTTATGCCATGGATGGAATAGAACGTAAATAGGAAAAATAATGAAAAAGCAGATAACTATATTTGATACTACTTTAAGAGACGGGGAACAGTCTCCCGGAGCCAGCTTACAGAAGAATGAGAAGCTTGAGATAGCGCATCAACTAAATCGCTTAGGTGTTGATGTAATTGAGGCAGGCTTTCCAATTGCCTCGCCGGATGACCTTGATGCGGTTAAGCTTATCAGTAAAAAAGTAAAAGGGCCTGTTATCTGTGCGTTAGCGCGATCACTTAAAAAAGATATAGACGCGGCTTTTGAGGCTGTAAAATCCGCAAAACGCGCCCGCATACACGTATTCTTAGCGACAAGCAAGATACATATGCAATATAAGCTTAAAAAAGCCGAAGACGAAATATTGAAACAGGCTGTCAGTGCTGTAAAATACGCGAAAAAATATGTAAGCGATATACAGTTTTCTCCCGAGGATTCATCAAGAACAGCCCCTGATTTTCTTTTTCGCGTAATAGAGGCGGTAGTTGATGCAGGCGCTAAGACGGTAAATATCCCTGATACTGTAGGCTACGCTATCCCCGATGAGTTTGCCAGGCTAATATATAATATAACGCGTAGAGTGCGCAATATCAACAACGCGGTAATAAGCGTTCATTGCCATAATGACCTTGGGCTTGCTGTTGCTAATTCATTATTGGCTGTAAAAAATGGCGCGTGCCAGGTTGAATGCACTATAAATGGCATAGGAGAACGTGCCGGTAACGCGTCCTTAGAAGAGATCGTAATGGCTATGCTGACGCGCAAAGATTTTTTTAATAAGAAGACTAACATCAAGACAAAATACCTTTACGATACTTCGCGCATGGTAAGCAGGCTTACAGGTATAATAGTACAACCTAATAAAGCTATCATAGGGGCAAATGCTTTTGCTCATGAAGCAGGGATACACCAGGATGGTATATTGAAGAAGAGAACAACATATGAGATCATGCAGCCTAAAGATGTTGGTTTTTCTGAAACTAAGCTTGTTCTTGGTAAGCATTCCGGAAAGCATGCCCTCTCTGTAAGGCTTAAGAAATTAGGATTTAACCTTAAAGAGGCTGAACTTAAAAAGGCGTTTAACAAATTTAAGATTTTAGCTGATAAGAAAAAAAACGTATATGATGAGGATTTAAGGGCTGTAGTAGAAGATGAGATAGTCGCCTTGGGTGAAGTCTATAAACTTAAGTATCTTTATGTTGAGGGTGGTACTCAGCATATGCCAAAGGCCACAATCGGAGTTGAGTTTGACAAAAAAAAGTTCAAGGCAGATGCTTCCGGAGACGGGCCTGTAGATGCCTGTTATAAGGCTATAGATAAGATAACAGGTTTGCGTGGAAAGTTAACGGATTATAGCATTCGCTCTATAACAAGCGGCAAAGATGCCTTGGGCGAGGCCTTGATAAAGCTTATTGTAAAGGGTAGAGTTGTTACAGGAAGGGGTACTAGTACGGATGTTATTGAGGCAAGCGTAAAAGCCTACCTTAACGCCATGGACAAAGTATTCTGGGCACACTCGCGTAATCCCAAGCAACAGCTTCTCCCTAAGGAAGTATCTAAAAACCTGTAAAAGCGATCTTATATGATTAATAGGTTCTCCAATAAGCTTTATGGATTAATAGGTAATCCTGTTGCGCACAGCTTATCCCCGAATATGCATAATGCCGCTTTTGGCAAGTTGAATATTGCCGCGGCATACCTCCCTTTTCTGGTTAAGAAAACAAAACTAAAAGAAGCTATCTCTTCTATGAAGGAGACAGGGGTCTCAGGCTTTAATGTTACTATCCCTTTTAAATCCGAGTGTATACAATATCTTGATAAGATAGATCCGCTAGCCAGGATGATAGGTGCTGTAAATACTGTTTCAGTAAGAAATGGGTTATTAGTAGGCAGTAATACCGATTATGCGGGGTTCTTAAGAAGCCTTAGAGAGGATCTCCGGTTTAACCTAAGAAATAAAAATATATTGATACTAGGAGCGGGAGGCGTTGCCAGAGCTGTTGCCTTTGCTCTTGCGAATAATGGGTGCGCAAGAATCTCTATATATGATTTAATCGCTTCAAGAGCTGATGATCTGAAAAATGCTGTTAGAAAAAGTTTTCCTAAACTTGAGATAGAGGTTTGTGTCTTTAAAGATATGCCGTATCAGATCAAAGATTGCCAACTTCTGATAAATTGTACGCCATTGGGTATGAGGAAAGATGACCCGATGCCGATTGATATCAGCTTACTTCATAAGGGGCTTAAGGTATATGATGTTATATACACTCCATCCAATACAGCGCTGGTAAAAGCCGCGAAAAGAAAGTCTATAAAGGCAGTCGGAGGTATAGGCATGCTGCTTTATCAGGGCGTGCTGGCTTTCGAATTGTGGACAAAAAGAAAAGCCCCTGTATCGTTAATGAAAAAGGAGTTGCTTAAAGGTTTAAGATGATTATATTATTAACTATCTTGGCTGGTCTTATTGTAGGCAGTTTTTTAAATGTATGTATCTACAGGATGCCGTCTGAAAAATCTATCGTAATGCCTCGCTCTTATTGCCCGGCGTGCAAGCATCAGATACCGTGGTATGATAATATACCTGTTCTTAGTTTCATACTGCTTTTAGGAAAATGCCGTTTTTGTAAGAATAGGATTTCTTTAAGATACATTGTAGTAGAAGTTCTAACGGCACTTATCTTTGCTGTCATAGTAAAAGAATTGGGCCTTAACGCGGCATCGATTATATATATGGTATTAAGCTGCGGCCTGATTATCGCTACTTTTATAGATTTTGAACATCAGATAATACCTGACGAGATTACGTATGGTGGAATGGCCTTAGGGCTTCTGCTAAGTTTTGCTTTTCCTCAGCTTCATAATACAGCAAATCGTTTTTACGCCTTAAGAGAGTCATTATTTGGGCTTATCTTAGGCGGTATATTGATATTGCTTATAGCGTCGATAGGAACCATAGCCTTTAGAAAGAAGTTGAAAGAGATAGGCCAGGAGAGCGCTATGGGCGGGGGAGATGTTAAATACCTAGCCATGATAGGGGCTTTTTTAGGTTGGCAGGGTGCTGTTTTAGTATTTTTCATGGCACCGTTCTTTGGATCAGTTATCGGTGTCATAGAAAAATTACGTAATAGAGCGGATATTATACCCTATGGTCCGTATCTGTCAATAGCAACTCTTATCACAATTTTGTGGGGAGATAGAATCTTACAAGCTATATTTCCGCACTAGTATCGGTTTCTAACACTTGAAACTGTTTCCAATCCAAAGGGACAGTGGGTTTTATTGCGCCCTTTGGATTGGAAACAGTTTCGAAGCAAGGAGTTTGATATGTTAAGATACCTGACAGCAGGTGAGTCGCACGGAAAGGCACTGGTAGCTATATTAGAAGGTATGCCAGCAGGCTTAAGGCTTGATACTAAGCTTATAGATAAAGAGCTTAAGCGCAGGCAGCAGGGCTATGGTAGGGGCAAAAGAATGGAGATAGAGTCTGATAAGGTAGAGATACTATCAGGTATCAAAAAGGGTATTACAATAGGTAGTCCCATTGCGGTTCTTATAAAAAATAAGGACTTTAAGATTGATAAACTTCCTAGTGTAAGATGTCCTAGGCCGGGGCACGCGGATCTGGCCGGTATGATAAAATATAATACTGTTAACGCAAGAGATATACTTGAGCGTTCCAGCGCAAGAGAGACAGCAGCAAGAGTAGCGATAGGCGCTATATGCAGAATCTTCTTACGTGAATTTAAAATAGATATATTTAGCTACACAAAATATATCGGTGATATAGAAGTGGATGCGGAAGAGCTCACATTAGAGGCTATAAAGAGAAAGGCTGCTATTTCCTGCTTAAATTGCCCTGATAAAAAATCAGAGAATCTAATGAAGCAAAGTATAGACCAGTCTAAAAAAAGAGGCGATACACTCGGCGGAGGATTTGAGGTTATAGGTTTAAATATTATGCCCGGGTTAGGAAGTCATGTTCATTATGACAGGAAGATTGACGCGAGATTAGCGTTAGAGCTCATGTCGATACAGGCTATTAAAGGCGTTGAGTTCGGGGCAGGCTTTTTAGGTACACAGCTGCCTGGTTCTGAATTTCATGATGAGATATTGTTAAAAGGAAAGGCCCTTATGAGGCGGACAAATAATGCCGGTGGAGTAGAAGGAGGCATGACCAATGGTGAGCCTTTAAGGGTTAGTTGCGCAATGAAGCCTATAGCTACACTTATGAATCCGCTTTCTTCGGTTGACATGAAGACCGGTAAGAGCAAGAAAGCCAGTACAGAACGTTCAGATGTATGTGCTCTTCCTGCAGCCAGTGTTGTTGCAGAGAATGTTACAGCCTTTGTGCTCGTGCAGGCTATACTGGAGAAGTTCGGCGGCGACTCTATGAATGAAATAGAGAAGAGGATTTAGATGCTAGGTACTAGATGCTGGATGCAAGATACTAGATACTAGATGTTGGAGATAGAGAAAGGAAAAGGAAAAGGAAAAGGAAAAGGAAAAGGTTGGCTATTTTTAGGATCTAATATCTTTACCTTTACCTCTAACTTTACCTATTAAGTAATGAAGAATATAGTGCTTGTAGGTTTTATGGGAACAGGAAAGACCAGGGTCGGTAAGCTCCTCG
>CAZDLP010000008.1:27170-33482 GCA_964506565.1 uncultured Planctomycetia bacterium | reverse complement strand
ACCAGATGATGATGCTTTCCAAGAATCAGCTTTTTCTTGTATCCTCTTCGATGCCAACCCTCCCCCATTTTCTTTATCATTCATAAGGGCTTTTGCATTAAGCCATTCTTCCACAAACTGCTTATCAGCTAAAAACTCATCTTGAGCTCTACTCACGTGTACTGGATCTGCAAGATTACCTGTAGTAAGCGCGGGTACAAGCATGCTGCTTATAAAATTAAGTATCGCATCAGGATGTGGCAGGCGATTATTCATCCGGTTCTGGTATATCTCTTCATAATCACCAGTGCCTACCTTGGGACAAACCACAATATAGGAGATATCGAGCTGTTTAAGTATATTGACAATGCCTCTGGTATGGAATCCGCCTGTTATAAGTATTGCAGAATCTTTTACTTCAACAGCCATCCTGCGCAAGGTATTATCTACAAGGGCAATGTCTCTTTTCAGGGCTATCTCGTAGTAATCCAAGGCGTTTTTAAACGCTTTATTATTAGTAGGAGGCTCCGCGATATTAAGGCTTATACCGGTTTGATTATTCTGTTCATTGATAAATGATGCTATCTGTGATACGTTTATTGTTTCTGTAAAGGCTTTTAGCTTATCTAAATTTTTCTCAGTAAGCTTTAATTCGTATAAGCCGATACTGAACTCAATATATTTTGCATAGCTATCAAAGAGTTTCTGGGTATCGTTTTCATAGTATAGAGCCTTAATGTCACTGATAGCATTTTTTATCTCATCAAAAAGTATTATATTATCCACATTATCCGAGAGTTTTATATAATCTACATATGCAAATAGCTGTTTATAAGAAACCTTATTAATTGAGTCATTATTAAGGCTGACAATATTTTCTATATACTCATAGTAGGCAGAAGCACTTATTTTATTCAGTTTAAAATCCATGCTATTCTTAAGTAGCGTACTTAATGCCTCATCTTTTAGGGTATTAGATAGTATTTTTATAAGATCGTCTCTCTGCTTTTCTGTTTCATTAAAATCTATTGTATCTTCAATGGAGACAACTCTTGAGAATGTCTCAAGATTAGGATAGGCAGACAATCGGATATTGTTCTTAACAGCTTCTCCCGTGATGTATATAACAAATTCTTTTAACTCTAAATGCTTATTCTCATAGGCCTGTTCCTTATCATCGATTATCTTAAGTGGTTCTGATAGGATATATCCCCTTAATGCGTATAAACCCCTTTTAAGAGCCTCCAAATAAGAGGCCATGCTTTCCTTATAAGCGCTGTGGTTTTCATAAGCTGCGACATGCTCAAAATACAGGTCTTTATCTTCTACGCCATAGGCTGTAATGGTCTTGTCTTTATTTGATATCTTATAATACTCCGCCCCTGTAAATAGGCCTTCCTGTACATAAAATTTTGTGGTCAGCTCCTTTGCTTCTGTGTCTGGGATGTTGTCATAAAAAGATGTATCAAGCTTATCTGAGGCGCCTTCAAGACATAATAGGTCTATGCCATAGTTATCTGTTATGGCAGTGATCATGCCCGCTATATTAAACTGTGCTGTAGCATCTGCGTGACGGTCTTGAATATGGATTATAAGGCCTTGTTTGCTGCCCTTATGGTGCTGAATTACATCGCCAAGCTGTACAGGTACTGTAAGTCTCAGACATTCAAAAGCCCTTTCTTTTTTTGACCATTCATCTTCCAGGAAGCGCTGGGAATGCGATCTTGTCTTGAATAGAGTAGAGGCATAACTATAGTTATTAGTAAGAATTACACTTACACATAATAATAAAGATATAGCTTTAACGGCTGTTTTATTCATAATAAAACCACCCCTCTATATAGATTAACACATAGAGTATTAAGTTGTTCCTATATATTAAACTTATTAAAAGTATTTAATAACTAACTATACAATTATACTCTATTTTGTTATTAAGTCAAGAACCAGGGATGATTATACGAAATTATATTAGGATATATATGATATGGTATACTAAGTCTTATTATATTGAAATGCCAAGAGTAGTTACTTTTTATACTTCTTCTTTTTACTTTTAAGGTAAGTCTCCAACTCTTCTGGGGTCGATATCATGATATCATAAAATTTACCGAATTTTTCGCAGTCTGGTGGATTGTGCTTTCTGCAGATATCAGGCCGGCGTTCATATATAGTGCACTTATTATCCTTGGATAGATACCTGCATACACTCTTGATCCATTGGTACCAGTGATGATGTCTTATGTATATCTTAACATGAGTAAAATGAAGCTGCCACTTCAGGTCATCTATCTCTTTGCGGTTAGCGGGTTTGCCTATTGCCAGGGCAAGATTCTTGCAGCATATCGCGGGACAACTCCTGCAATGCTTATCATGGGGAACGCCCGGTTTTCTTTTCATATGCCTGTCTTTCTTTTTATGTTAACGTTGTTCTAAGTGACAATAAAGAAATTTAAAAAAATATCCAATACCCCTTGCCTAAACAAAAATCATAGGGCATACTTACTATGAAAAGATTAAGGGAGATGAAACGATAACGAGAGTTCCCAGGCTTATCACCTACAAAAAGACCTTCTATCAGGAAGGCCTTTTTTGTTTCTACCAATAACCCTAAAAGCCCTGTTGCATATGAAAAAATATTCTAGTACCAGATATCCTTGTAAGCGCTGGTTTGATACTCTTTTTTGCCATCAGAATTATAAAACTCATCTGTCCTGCCGCTTAATTCAAGCGGTGGTGAGTACTCTTCCTCAGGATTAGGGTCATTGTCTCCTACGTATTGCCTGTCAACTAAATCACCCGATCTATTGTATATTCTGCGCTCTATCATTTTTCCATCCGCGCTAAATGTGGCATCTGAAACAAGTCTCCCATCCTGATATGTGCGCCTGATAGCCGCAAAATTATCAACCGGGTCTTCGCATAGCTTGCCATCATCCCCGTAATAACCTTCTTCTATCTGATTACCATCGGTATCATATTTCTCAAATTTTTCAAGGCTACCATTTTCCCGATAAAAAGTCTTACTTGTCATGTTTCCTTGGTTGCCGTAGGTTGTTCTAAGCCTGATATTTTTATTATCCCAATAGGCATTCTTTTCTGATTGAGCATGCACAATATCAAAATTACCGCATAGCGCAGTTACTGCTATACAAAGAATCGTCATGAATATCATTTTTTTATATATCACAGAGTACCACCTCTTTTATTTTCTTAATATAGTAGCAAAGATATGATCCCCTTGCAAGGCTAATTCTTCCGTATATGCTTTTAATATAATATAAGGCATTTTTTGACTTAGGGATTCATTTTTTAGGTATTAATTAATCTTATGAGCGTGCAGGCGTGATGCTGTTTTTTTTCAACTAACTCTATTTTTATGCGGCCGTTAAAGGCATGACAATAGTGATGCCTTTAACCTTGGAAGAACTACTAAAGCTTGAGAGCCCTTTTAATATTGCCTTTAATAAGATAGCTTTAAAATTGCTGATATGCATTTTTTGCGGATTGATAAAAGCAAGAACATTATCTTTTTTTGATTTTACAATATCCATCACAGACCATTTTTTATCAAGCTGATCATATATGTCAGGGTTAATATCATTAAAGGACTTCTCTATTTTTAAATAGTCGTCCTGAAATTTATGGAATTGATTTTGAAAGCCATCAATAAATAGCGAGGTAAGCTCTTTTAACGTCTCAGGCTTGACACCGGCATTATTAGCTGCCTTGAGAATATGCATTAAAATAAATACCCCTTCAGAAATTGCAATCTCTAGATTTTGTTTTTTAGTATACGTAAAAGCTGATGTTAGATCAACATTAAGTATTTTTTTTGGTAGATTGTTTTTATCGAGAATTACCCGCAGGTTATCACCCTTTCTGTCAGCAAGTCCTATAATTAATGCGCGCACTGCTGTTTCACCGGCTAGATAGGCTAGCCGAGAGCTGAAATTGTGGTTTAGATATTGTTTCTTAGTAACTTTATTAAGGTTGAACTGGCCGATAGCTTCAATCAGAAAGTAGCTATTGCCATATTTTCTGGTTCGCGGCATATCGATGTTTAAAATTTTCAATGTCTCAGAACCAATCTCGTCCATGGCATAGGATTTCTCATGTTTAAAAATAAATTTCCTTGATACGCCATTTCCAAATGTTAACATTATCCGCGCCCATAGCTTTCCGCCTTCGCCTATGAACTTTTCTTTTGATTCAATAACGCTAAAGTCCCGTATTTGTTTTGACTCATCTTTTGTGGCACGATTGTGTTCGTGGATTATTGTTTGTAGTGACGCAATTATTTTTTCTTCTACTTTGTCTGCATGCTTATCAGAAAACGAGTCGACTCCTGCCGAAGATGACTTCGCATACAAGTCATCGTATTGGTCATATGCTATTCCCGCTTCTTGAGATAATAAATATGCTTCAGATGCGTATATCGCAGCCCCATGTGCATCGCTGCTACCATATAGATAACTGTTTAATGAAGGGTTTTCTACCTCATCCGGGATAAGATCTATAAGCGGACCCCTGCTATTAGACACAGGCCTGTCCAGGCTTAGGAATCCTTTACCGATAGCGTGCATTATCTCTTCTTCCTCATAGCCTCTTTTTAAGAATTTCGAAAGGATGGTCACCTCTGAAGGTTTAGTTCCATATACCAATACAAATTCTTTAATATATACAGTCACTTCTTTTCTAAGGGGCAATAGGCTTTCCGGTAGATTGTTATAAAAGTTTGCTTTATGTATATAGCGCAATGAAATAAAAAGATAGGTTTTGTACTTTGATTCACCAATTTCACCCGCCAGCATTTTATCATAGATATTGTATCTATAAGCTGTGCGCGAAAGGATCTCACCTGCGACGGAAAGCAAGTCTTCATTTTTTCTATACTTGTATAAAACATAATCGTATTTTTTGACAAATACGGCAGAAGCTCTTTTTCTTATATCCGCATCAAAGCTAAATAACAAAAGGCCGGTTATTGTATGATCGTTTCCGAATAATCTGCGCCTTGATTCGAGAGTAACGAGCTTGTTCTCGTCTTCAATAATTCTTGCGCCTATAAGATTCTTTAAGCCCTCTGCTTTTTCATTTGATTTATACATCGCATCGATAATTGAAAAGATAACTTTTTTATTAAGATCTCGCAGGAATAACCTGAATTTAATGTAGTGCTTATCTTCTTCGGTAAAAGGTTTTTCAAAAGACGGTAGTCTTCCTTCACGATTTAAAACATAATCAAACCCCTTTCTCAAGAAAACAGGGCTGGCAAGCACTTGAGCGATTGAGGCATTTGTGAGTTTATGACCATTTTTTTTCTTGATATAGTTAAAAAGTATTTCAGCAAGACTGCCTATTTCTTTTTCATTCCAGGAGCTTTGAAGCATTTTCGCTATCTGACCATTCTCTTTAACGCCTATTGATCTAAATCTATGGACCAGCCTGTCTATTTCATCTTCAGACCGGGATGTAGCAAGTATACTTGCGATATAAACCTCCTCTTCTATGCCTAGCGATCTGAGATTGATTATTATCCGCTCTATCTCGTCTTCATCGCGATCAGACTGGAGTATCTTTGCAATGTTAAAACCGTCTTCTACTTTAAGTGCTTTAAGTCTTTTGATTATCGTTTCTATCTTTTCATCTTCGCGTGTACTCATTGTAACCATTTTAATATAGGCACCTTTTTTTATGCCATATAATCCTAATATATTAGTAATAGATTTTATCTCTAAGAGCGTGCGGGGGCTATGAAGCATACGTGCAATATCTTTATCGCTAAATACGAATTTATCATTACTACGTAAACGCAGAAGATATTTTAGTGTGTCGCATCTCTCATCAAGTTTTCGTATTTTTGCTAATTTTTGCGCTTGTTTGGCATCAAAGAGTTGGGCGCCGCCTCTTGTAATTTTAAGTAATATTCTTTCTAATGGGGGGTTTATATCCTTTCTTAATACTGTTTTGCCGTTAACAGTAAGAAATGCATTACGAATCTCATTTAAAATTTGGTCTATCATTACAGCTTCTTTTTGGTTGGTCACAATTCCTGCGGAGGATGACCTTGTATATGAGTCTCTCTCCGCATACTGCTCATATAATTCTATCTCTTCAGGCAATAGATGTACTTCTGCACCATGTTGCATATAATCCTGTTCAGGAAAGTCAGAATAGCTGCTCAATGTAGAGTCGTGTCTTTGATCAAATACAAGTTCAATCAGCGGTATATCGGTATTGTGCGTAGAATCGTCTAAACTTAAAGCTGTTTTGCCCATAGTGCGATTTATGGTTTTTTCATCATTGCCTCTACTAATAAATTCTGAAATA
>CAZDLP010000008.1:11368-27070 GCA_964506565.1 uncultured Planctomycetia bacterium | reverse complement strand
TAGCTTTCTTGATCTATGCCTAAGGATCTAAGTGTTTTTATAATACGTTCTATCTCATCCCAATCACGCTTACTCTGAAATATCTTGGCGATACTAAAAGGTGATTTTATATTTAATGCTATAAGGCTTTCCGCGATAAATTCTATCTCATCATGCTTGGAACTTTTAATTATCATTATTATTTGACCGCCGGTTCCAATGTGGTATTTCTTAAGTCTTGTGATAATACTACGTATCTGCTCTTTCGTGCTAATGCTCTTGACTATCTCGGTAACTTGCACTGCATTAAATTTAAAATCGCCGTTATCTTTTAAAAGCAATGTGTATCGGAAGGAATCGAGTCTCTGCCCAAGCTTTCTAATTCGCGCTATCTCTTTTGCTTTGCTGGGGGTAAAGAATTGCTTGCCATCTCTTTTATATTCTAATAGCAATTGTTTTATAGCCGGTGTTACCTGAGGCCTTAATGTTGTCTTGCCATCCACGGTTTGAAGGAGCCTGCGTATTTTATTTAAGGCCTCATCTACTATTAATGCCTCGCTTTGTGATAGCTTACTCGTAAGTAATTCCAAGTCATCTTGTGCGGCGATTGTGCTTGCCATAGGCCTTAATGTGTCGGATCTGGATAGAAAATAGCAGTCTCTTGCTAGAGAGCTATCAATACTATTACATAGCATAGCTAAAACAAGGAATATTATATACATTTTAAAATACTTTAATTTGTTCATAAAACAAAAACCCCTTGGGTTTTATATAAAAGCCTATATGACTTCGTTATATGGTATACTTGGGGTCCTCTTGACTAATTAAAATTAGTATACCGCATAAATACGTGAAAATCAAGCTTTTTAGGGGCTTTTACTCTTTTTTTATGTTGTTAACCTTAATTATAGATACATGATTGCGAATATGGCGAACCATACTAATCACCTTAGCGTAGTAATGATCGGGTTCTTATCGTGTGAGCTTTGTTATCTTAGCGCCTTCAAGTGTAAGATTATACATTAGACCCTTTGGATCAAAGACAAATGCTACTATCGGCTGGTTTAGTTTTGATGTATCTATTGAGCCATCCGCTCCGAGTGCTATTACCGCTACGGACGCGTCTGCCCCTATCTTCCAACCCATGCTGTTGCGAAAATTCTCAAGTGCTTTTTTATCCATAAAAGCTAAGATGATGGTCTTTTTTTGCGCGCCTAATTGAAAGCCTATTGATGCGGCCGCGGTGGAGTAATAGTCGACTGATTTCCCATCTATTACCAATGCGCCTTCTCCGTATTCTCCGCCTATGCCGATACCTGCCTTAAAGACCGATGGAAAGACAAGTAGGCCTTCTGCCTTATTTATTACTGTTTGTCCGCCGCCTATAGCCTTAAGCCTGTCTAAAGATTTTGTAACACCAACATTTATAGTTTCAGCTGTTACAGCCTTTGCCATATCTACCATTGAAAATCCGGCAAATATTACAACTAGTGCTATGATTATTATCTTACTTTTCATGCTACGTTACCTCCTTATTTTTGTTGCGTTTTAGATAACCTTTAATCCTATTATTCCAGACTATCCTCACCCAAGTCTCCGGTACCATAATCCTGGACATTTAGTTCTCTTTGAGCTGTGCCATAGCCATAATCATCAGCAAATTCCGCAGATGTGCCATATACCTCGTTGCTATCAGCGATACTGCCTTCTATGTCAATATCTGATTCTGGATCAACATCTGTACCCGCTTCAACCTGCTCTGTTACGACAGTGCCCGAATCTATGTCAGTATCTACGGTTGGACCATCCATCGCATAAGAATGCACGCTAATTAGCAGTGCTGTTATTATTATAAATATATATTTCATTTAAATTCCCCTTTCTTGGGCGTATTTTTCGAATGGTACATGGTGGAGCAAAAGGGGATCGAACCCTCGACCTCGTGATTGCGAACCACGCGCTCTCCCAGCTGAGCTATTGCCCCAAAGCCTAAAACCTAGCACCGAAACATGTTCATATGGAAATTTTTCAAATTTACGTACTATTATATAGCCTCTATGGTTGACGGGGGCTTTGTAGCGATGTTATAAGTAACGCTTACAACGCCGGGTACGCTGTTTAAGATATCGTCAGCTAGTTTACGAAGTTGATTATAGGGTAAATCTGTTGGGGTTGCCTCGCGCGCATCTATACTATCCCAGCATCTAACCTCAATCTGAAGTCCAAAATCTCTTTTTCCATTGCGCATACCAGTAACCCTGTCTTGGTGAAGAATGGCCATATATTGAAAGGCCCCTGTATTTTTAAGTTCCTCCTCGACAATAGAGGTGGCTTTTCTGACTATATCTACCTTGTCTTTTGTTACCTCACCGATAATCCTCGCTGCCAATGCAGGACCGGGAAAAGGCGGGCGATTGTAAATGTCTTCAGGAAGACCTAATGCCTTTGCCAGCACCCTTACGCTATCTTTACGCAGCTCTACTAGAGGCTCTATTATCTTGTAGCCAAATGCCTGCTGAGGATCTATGCCGAGCTGCTGAAAAACATTGTGCTGTCTCTTGATACCCGCTATAGTCTCATCTACATCTGTCAAGATAGTGCCTTGTAAAAGATGTTTTGCATTGCTCTCTCGGACCAGTTTGCCAAATATATTTTTATAGAAGGTCTGTGTTACGGCCTCTCTCTTTTCTTCGGGGTCAGTTATGCCTTTAAAGGCATTGAAAAATTCTTCTTTAGCATCGAATATTTCAACGTTAACACCTTGTTTTTTAAAGATTTCCACTATTTGCTGAGGCTCGCCTTCTCTCATTATACCGTTGTCTACAAAATATGTCTTTAATCTCTCCCCTAGCGCTTGATGTCCTAACATAGTGACAGCCGCTGAATCAACGCCTCCGGAAAGTGCGTTTATGGCAATCCCGTCACCTGCTGCAGAGGATATCTCTCTGGTTTTTTCACTGATGAATTCCTTCACATTTGATTCTAGCAGTCTTACCTCTTGCGCTACATTCATTTCTTGCCCTCCTTGTTTATCGTAAAGACATTATTGTGTCAATGCTATCTTTTTAATTATATTGTGAGTAAGCCCCTCTCTTAGCTCAATAGCTTCCTTTTGATAAGCTATGTAAGTAGGCTCACTGCCTTCTACCCATGTCCCGCAGTTGGCATATATGCCATCAGGCATCTTGACTAACTCGCATCTATGGGTATGGCCGAAGATGACTGTTTTAGCACCATTTTTTATATGATTTAATACGGCGCGCTCAAACTCCCCAAAATGACCGCCCCTATTTAAGTATTCTTTTGACGTTGGGCTAACCTTGTTTTTTAATGAGGCTGCCTGCGCCAGAAACTCGTCAATATTTTCAAGAGCGTTTTTCATCCAGATATCAGTATCCGGATGCAGGAATCTCTCCAGGCCTGCCGCGAACAAGGCTATCTGCCTGCCTTTTGGCCACTTGATGGACCTTGACTGATTCTTATAGCGATTGAATATATCGTATCTGTGGCCATGTTCACCGATAATCCCGCTTTCCTTATCATTATATTCTGTGCATATACCGAGGCCTAGATCAGTGAATTTTATAAAAGGTATGTAATCATGATTACCTATTACATATGTAACTTTTATTTTATCTCGTAGCTGTAAGAGCTTTTTAATGACCTCGTTATGAACGAATAACACTTTATCCAGGTCAGATTGCCATAATTCTAAGAAATCTCCTAGTATAATAAGTTCCTGAGCTTGATTTTCAGTGAATTCAAAAAACTTTATCAGTTCCTTGTCACGGTGAAAATCATCGGTTCTTGAACCATCTCCTAAATGGAGATCACTTATAAAAAACTTCATTTGGATGAGGCGAGCATTAGCATTGTAAACCCGCTTAGCATCAGATTTATGCCGACTAAGAGGCCAAGTATCCACGCTACGCTGCTAGGCCATCCTGCCCAGATAATACCAGATATGACAAGGCTGGCAATGCCGCTTACAAGCATCCAGCTCCAGTTCGCAATCGGCCTAAGCCGTATAGCAACAGCGATCTTTATTATCCCCTGGAACGTAAATAGAATAGCCAATAGCAGCGTTAATGTTGCTACGCCTTGAATCGGGTATGCCAGAAACATTATACCAATGGCAAGGTAAAATATTCCGCTTAGCAGCCTTAAGAAACATTTTCCGGAATTAAGCGCGTTAAATGAATGCGCAATCGTCACAACGCCGCTGATAGCAAATATCCATCCGAATATCGCCTCAATCGTAAGTGACGCTACCAATGGCAGAGCTATAGCTCCGGCTCCAAGAAGAATCAGTACAATCCCTCCGCCTAAAAAACTTTTTTTTGTTCTTTTTATTACATCCGTCATATTTTATTACCCTTTCCTTTTAAATTGCCCAATTACACGGAGTAGATAAGTAGTCCGCCAAAAATTATAGTAACAATGCCAAGTATGCGTAAGACTGATAAGGATTTGCTCTGCCACCAGTCAAGATAAGCAAATAGTTTTTCCTTGCTTATAACAAGCAAGAGGACCCCCTTTATAATGGACCAGATACCGAGGATAGTAATTAACCAGGCAAGCCGGCAACCAGGGGCCGCAATAAGAAATATAATCCCGAAAGGTATGGCGATTATCCCGCCTATCTTAAGATAATTGCCTTTTTTACAAAAAGAAAGATAGTTGTTAATAATTAACGGTTTGATCGCTATAGCTATACCAAAAATCAACACAAATATACCAAAAAGCTTAACGAGTACTGTCATATTACAATACCTCCTTTTTAAGTTTTTGCTACATCAATCTATTACAGTATATATGTTACATTATATAAGTATCGCAGTCAATTAAAACATTGCGTTTAGAAGTAGTTTTGCAGAAATCGTGATATGCGTGTAACAGGGGATCCGTTATTAACAGCGTAGCTCCTGTTGGAATATTCCATCATCGGCCTTAGCATGAATAGATTTTCTTTGGCGCGGGTCATAGCGACATATAAGAGCCTTCTCTCTTCCTCTATTGAGCTTTCATCACCAAAGGATTGGTATGACGGGATGTGCCCTTCCGCGACATAAATAATAAAAACAGTATGCCACTCAAGACCTTTAGCTGAATGAACCGTTGACAGGACAACGTGATCCTTGTCCTTATCGTGCCTATTGGCGTATACAATATCTTTTTCTGGGGGTTCCAACGCTATGTCAGTAAGGAATGTCTCAAGATCAGTATAGTTGGCGGCTATTTTCTCAAGGCTTTCAAGGTCATTTACGCGCTTATGGTAATCATCGTACTTTTCCTTAAAGATAGAGGTATAATACTCACAGAATGTCTTAAATATCTCAAGCGGTTCCTGGGGCTCTCTATCTATTTTTTCAAGGATATTCATTAACTTACCTATCTGGTTATATTTTTCTATTAGCTTCTGATCCGCGGGAGATCTTTCTTCATTCGTTACCAGTGCCTTAAACAGGCGCTCGCAGGTCTTTGGGCCTACGCCGCGGGTAAGTGAGAGCACCCTCTGCCAGCTTATTTCATCGAGCCTGTTATGCGCTATGCGCATATATGAGATCATGTCTTTTATATGCGCGCTCTCTACAAACTTTTGCCCCCCATATTTTACAAAAGGTATCCTGTGTTTGGAGAGTTCTATCTCGAGCGCGTTTGAATGCCATCCCGCGCGAAATAATATGGCTATATCAGAGAGCTCTACGCCATCGGATTTAAGTTCTGTGATTTTTTCTACTATATAATTTACCTGTTCCGCCTCGTTCTCAGGACTTAAGTATAGCGGATGATTACCTTTTTTCTTATTTGAGAATAGATTTTTATTAAATCCCTCTGTCGCCTCGCTGATTACTACGTTTGTAAGATCGAGTATAGGTTGAACAGACCTGTAGTTTTCTTCTAGGGTAATGATCTTAGCGTCTTTAAAGAGTTTAGGAAAATCCATTATGTTTCTAAAATTAGCGCCTCTGAAAGAGTATATACTTTGAGCGTCATCTCCGACTGCCATAATATTATTGTGAGTTGAGAGCAAAAGATAGAGTATGTCAGCCTGCAGCTTGTTGGTATCCTGGTATTCATCTACCATTACATATCTGTATTTTCGTGAAAGTTTTTCACGTATCTCGTTATTTGAGCGGAGAAGTTCCTTAAGATAGACCAAGAGATCATCGTAATCAAGAAGGTTCATTTTTAGCTTGTATTCAATATATTTCTGTTTTATTGTCTTTACATCCGAGGCGTATTCCATAAAATGCGGATATTCTATATCTATTATCGATTCTATGCCCTCTGATGTATTAACGCTCTTTGATATGATATTAAGAAGGGCCTTTTTCTTGGGAAAGCGCTTATCAAAGCTGTCTAGGCCCATTTTTTTGCGTATTGAATTTAGGCTGTTTTGCGCATCGGCCTGGTCCATTATAGTAAAACTTGAGGCGAGCCCAATGCAGGGGCCGTATCTCCTTAATACCATATTGGCAAAGCTGTGGAATGTCCCGCCTGATACCCCATGACAGCGGCTATCAAGTATAGAGCCTGCTCGTGAGAGCATCTGTTCTGCCGCTTTACGGGTGAATGTAAGAAGAAGTATCTCTTTTGGATCTACGCCATTCTCAACAAGATGTGCTACGCGGTATACAAGGATACGCGTCTTACCGCTGCCCGCACCTGCTATAACGAGGCATGGCCCATCTTTTAGGCAGACCGCTTCAAGCTGCGCAGGATTTAACGCGTCTTTATAATCGATCTTGGAAGCTGTTGATTCAGGGGTCATATTTGATATGTTTAAGTTTTAGAGATTATCCGGTACTTTTGGAAAGTCGCCCTTTAAGGCGTTTTCGATCATAGTCTTAATCTCGTTGCTAAAATCTGAACTGAGTATCCATTCAAGGTAATTGCGGTCATGCTTGGCGATAGCCTTTACATGCTTTTTCTTTCTATATTTGCCAAACATCGGGTAAAGGTTTTTATTCCACCAGCAGAATTTTCGTTCACCATCAAAATAAGCGCTTGATTGCTCATAATCAAAGTCTCTCAATGACATTATGCCCTCATCCTGCTTACCGTATTTTGTTACCTGCGCATCGAGTATCTCAAGGGTTGCCTCCGCATCGCCTAATGCGGAATGGGCGTTGGTGAGTTCTTTATCGCAGTATAACTGATAAGCTGCCATGAGGTCTCTTTTTTCATGGATATGATATATTTTTTGCGCGTCATAGATGTCACGTTCTTTCCAGTGGAAGCTATATCCCGCTTCAAAAAATTCACGCTCGAGTACCGGGATGTCAAACCTCTGGATATTAAAACCTCCAAGATCAGAATCTCCGATAAAATCTAGGACCTCTTTAGCTATATCCTTAAAAGGCGGCGCGTCTTTTAAATCATCATCGGTAATGCCTATAATGCGTATAACATTGACCGGTATCGGTATCCCCGGATTGACACGTTTGACATAATCATGTCTGGCACCGTCAGGCATGATCTTTATCATACCTATCTCGACTATCTTGTCTCTCTCGATCCAAATGCCGGTTGTCTCGAGATCAAATACAACTAAAGGTTTTTTTGTATTCATATTTTTTGAAATAGCCTTATATTAGCTCAATATCCGTCTTTTTTACCCAGCCTTGCTTGCCATCTGAGCGCTTTATCTTGAGATATTCACCATTTGTGGCAACCAACTGAACCTTCTCACCTTCGTAAAGGGTGAAAAAGGTTGTCGCGTTATCGAGCGGTTCAAATTTTGCGTCTGTTTCTTGTTTTGTGACTATAGCGTTTTTCTGAGTAACCTGGGCCTTAAATTTTACGGCAAAGATCGTAAGTGACGTCGCGAGCATAATTGATATAAGGACGTAAAGAAGTATAAATGTTTTTTTGCATAGCTTTATATATACGCCCGCTATTATAACTATACAGAGCAGGACATAGAGAAAAATCGATATCGATGTGATCTTGTTCAGGCTAAACATACCGGTAAGCCTCAGAAAGCCACGTATAAACCAAGGCTTTTTAAGGCTTATAAGCCCACCTTGTATAAGTGATCTGGCGTATGCTAAGTTGGATTTGATATCCGGATCCCCGGGATTGATCCTGCTCGCTCGCAAATAGCATATTATAGCTTTCCCAAGATTGCCGTTCTTAAAATAGGCATTTCCGAGATTATAATATAATGGGCTGCTTTCATAGCCGCAGTTTAGGGCCTTATTGTAGGAGTCTATAGCTTCCTGAAGATCGTTCTCGCCATAATAAATATTGCCCTGATAGAATAATTCTCTTAGGCTGTCTTTATCGTCCGCGTATGCTTTGTTGGCAAGGATAAGCAGGCAGGCGCACATAATTATCAGAAGGCATTTCTTCATGTCTTTATTTTTCCCATTTTAGAGATAACGTTCTTAAGCATCTTGAAGACCCTTTTTGCCTCTTCTTCTTCAACATCTGATGGCGCATAGCGGGACCTGTCGCAGGTGTCAAAACAAACCTTTAACTCGTCTAATATAGAAGGGTCTACACCTCTTTTTTTAAGCTTTTCTATTACGTCTGATGAGATACCTGCTGTTGAAAGGTGAAACTTATCGCCGATATATTCTTGTAAGGTCTTAAATACAGCGTCATAAAACTTGGCCGTCTCTTTTATGTTTAACAGGTTATGCGCATTTACCAGGTTATGCTTTGCTTTGCGTGGTGCCGCGAGACTGCGCGCGTAACGCACATCCTGGGCAAGGTAATCTTTCCTTGCCTGTGTAATAATAGTCAGGATAACAGCCAGTGCCGGCAGTAATATTAATAGCAGTAAAAGCTCGTTTTTGCAAAGTAAAGCGCCTTTTCTGCATACGATACCGGGATTTTCCTTAAGATACACTATATCCTTACCAAACGTCTCTACCCTTTTTATCTTTTCAGTAGAGTCTTTGGACATCTCGAATACCCTTAGTTCCTGGCCTTTTTCCAATGGCCTGACAGTAATAGGAACCGCGGCGGTCGTTATAGTCTTGTATGTATGAGTGTTTGTATTAAAAAAACTAAAACTTATAGGCGGTATCTGTTTAATTTTATCATTTCTAGGGACTACAACTTGCTTGAACACCTTTGATCTCGACTCCTGTGTGATCTCAGGCTCGTATGTCTTGAAAGGTTCTGTTGCCTTAAGGCTTGGCGGATTTACAGTATTGAAATTACCTGTTCCAGTAACTGTGAAGGTCAGGGTTATAGGGTCACCTACTTGAACATCTTTAGGGCTGATACCCAACTTAAAATTAAAATTTCCCAGCGCGCCATTGAAAGGCTGAGGCTTACCATCTTTAGGCAGTGCTATAACAGTAATCGGCACGCTTATTGATTTGACGATTACGGGATATTTTTCATATTGCCCAAAAAAGTTATCAAAAATATTGGAACCAAAGAAGCTGTCATCAAAAGGAGATGATCCTCTCTTCTTGTTTTGCCTTGAACGCGTAATGACATTACAACTTACCTCTGTAGGTTTTAGCTTGAATTGACCTGGGTAGATGCCGTATATATCTGTGCTAAAATCTATGACATTATAAGGTACGCCGTTTAGGGCCTCTTTATACTGCCTTGGTTGAGCGAACTTATCCACAAGAAACGCGTCATTTTCAATAAGCGGGAACGCGATATCTCTCACAGAAAGGTTACTTATGTATAGTTTTATAGTCGCGTGTATCTTCTCATTGACATAGGCGCTCTCTTTGGACAGGTTAATTGTCATAAACAGCTTATCATCAAGTATCTTTTCACTTCTTTGTTGAGCCTGGTTATCCCCTATTTGGGCTTGACCTTGACCTGATGAAGAAGTGACAGCCCTTATCTGGATGGGGTTTGATGAATAGGCCTTGCCGTTATATTCAATGGATAATGATGGGATAGTCAGGTTGCCTGTCTTTTCAGGTACGATAACATAAGCATGCGTTACGGATCTCTCAACTTTGCCATTGACCATTGACATATAAGTCGACGGTCCTATGTAGCGCCATTTAAAGTTCGGGATATTGGGCAGAGTCGGCACATTGATATCCCGCATACCGGTAAAGACCAGGCTGAATTCTATGCCGGAACCTACTTGAGCAACGTTTTTATCTACTGTCGCCTCAAAGCTTATTTCCTTGGCAAAAGACAGACCTGTGCATAAGAAAATGCCACATAATACGAGTAAAATTGTTTTCGCGAAATAATTGTTTTTAATCTTCATCTTTAAACCGAGATTACCAGTCCTTGTCAACATCCGGCATATGACCTGTCTCTATCTTTTGCTTATACAACCCTTTTGGTTCTTCCTCATGGCGATAATTATCTAAAAGCATGGATGCCTGTCTGGCAGACATCTCTTCCTGGGAATCGTTGCCTTTACCTTTTTGGCCGTTCGCGGAGCTCTCGGCACTTCCTCGAACATTACGTTCTCGGTCGCTGTCCTGAGACTCCTGACTCTTTTCTTCACCCTGTTGAGGTTTGTCTTGCTGGCCGTCCTCGCCTTCTTTGTCTTTTTTGTCTTGCTGTTGTTGTTCTTTATCCTGTTGATCTTTGTCCTTCTGGTCTTCTTGTCCTTCTTTATTCTTTTGATCCTGATCTTGCTTGTCCTGTTGCTCTTTGTCTTGTTGCTGTTGCTTCTTTTTGTCCTGCTGGTCTTTTCCCTTTTGCTGTTGATCTTGCTGTTTATCTCCCTGGTCTTTCTGGTCTTTTTGCTCGTCTCCCTGCGGTTGAGTCTTCTCTTGATCTTTAAGTTTTTCCTGCAGTCGCTTGAGTTCCTTTTTTACATATTCATAATTAAATATAGCATCTTTATCTTCCTTGTCAAGCTCTAAAGCCTTCTCATAATGCCTTATCGATTCAGTAATCTGGTCTATAGCCCCTTGGAGATCGAACTCTTCTTTAGATACCCCATACATGTATTCAGAATTCGCCAGATTATAGGATGTCTGCTGAGTTAAATCTTCATCTTCGTCAGCCTCATCTGTTAAGGCGCGATTGAAGAAATTGACCGCTCTTTCATAATCATTTAATTTGTATGAAGCTGCGCCTATGTTGTAATTGACTATGCCTGAATTAGGATCCGCTGATGACGCCTTTTCGTAATGTTCAAGAGATTCCTTAAATTTGCCCTCATCATAAAGAACGTTCCCTTTTTTTACCGCTCTTTTGGCGCTTCCCTTAGCATAGCAGGGTGTAACAGCGATAAGGATTAGTATGGTTATAAGGGCAATCTTTTTCATCTTGTCTTTTTGTTTGTTATTATCATTTCCATTAATAAAAATATCAGCGCGATGACTAAAGGTATCTGAAAACGCTCAAAATAGATCTTGTCCATTCTTGCTTTTACATCGCGTCGTTCCATGGAAGAGAGCTTCTTATCGTAGATAATATCCAATCCAAAATCAGCGCCGCTTGAACGTACATACATACCATTAGTCGCTACGGCGAGTTGTTTGAGCACGGTCTCGTTGAGCCTTGTCTTTATTATGTTGCCTTTTAAGTCTTTTAAAAATGTCCTCTTTCCTGTTTTATCAACGATTTGGATAAGATCGCCCTCTGTTGTGCCTATGCCTATGCAGAATATCCGTACATTCTTCTTTGCCGCTTCTTCCGCTGTTTTTACAGGATTCCCTTCATGGTCCTCGCCATCTGTTATAAGGATGAGAATCTTATATTGATTCTCATCGCCTTCGCCTTCATAGCTGTTCATGGCAACCCTGATAGCGCTCGATATAGATGTGCCGCCCCTTGGGATAGATGTAGTGTTTAGATCATCAAGTGCCATCGCAAAGCCATTATAATCTGAGGTCAGAGGGCATTGTAAAAAAGCTGTACCTGAAAAAGCTATAAGACCGACCCTGTCGCCGTTTAGTTTTTTAAGCAGGTCCTTGACTGCTAGCTTTGACCGCTCTAGCCTGTTAGGTTTTACATCTACTGCCAGCATGCTCTTTGATGTGTCTATCGCTATGAGGATATCAAGGCTCTTCCTGTTTATCTTTTGCCACTTAAATCCCCATTGAGGGCGCATAAGAGCTAGCAGGCTGAATGTAAATACCAGTACGAGTAAGACAGCCTTTATTATCTGCTTTCTCCTGTTTAGGGAGCCTATTATCTCCGCAAGGAGTTGCTTTTGAGCAAACTTGCATAAAATGGCCTGCTTTAGCTTGAATGACCATACAAGGAAGAGTGCTAATGCTAGGACAATCCAAAAATAGACGCTAAAATAGAGGTTTGCGAATCTCATATTACCTTTATGGTAACCTCCTTAGGAATGTGTTGGATAGAGTAGTCTCTAAAAGCAAAAGTATGAGAGCTGCTATAAGGAAGAGAGGGAAAAGCTCACTGTAACGCGTAAACCCTATATCTTCAACAGGGGTCTTTTCAAGGGCATCTATCTCCTTGTATATCTGCATCAATGATCTCGTATCCGTTGCTCTGTAGTATTTACCGTTAGTTTCTTTGGCAATCTCTTTTAAGGTATCTTCATCTATTTCTATCTCAACATTTCTATAAACTATCTTTCCCCAGGCGGTCCTTGCCGGATACGGGGCCACGCCTTTAGCACCGGCGCCAACAGTATATATCTTTACGCCTAATGATTTGGCGGTCTCTGCCGCGACAAAAGGCGATACCCTGCCGGCGTTATTCACCCCGTCTGTTAAGAGTATGATTATCTTGCTCTTTGCCTGGCTGTCTCTTAGCCTGTTAAGAGACGACATTATCGCGGATCCTACAGCTGTACCGTCTTCTATATCACCTATACGTATCCGCTCAAGGTTTTTTATAAGCCATGGGTAGTCAAGTGTTAGGGGACATACCGTATAAGCGCGGGCAGCGAAAGCTATAATGCCTATCTTATCGTTGGTTCTCATTTCGATAAAATCCTGCGCAACCTTCTTGACGACAACCAGCCTGTTCTGGCGCTTGTTGTTTAATTTAAAATCTTCAGCAAGCATGCTGCTTGAACAGTCTATCGCCAGGACTATATCTATGCCTTCGGCTTCAACCTTAGCGTTCTCAATAGGCGATGAAGGTCTTGCCAGCGCTACCAGAAAAAGGCAAATTGCCCCAAGACGCAGCCACAATAGGGCCTCTAAGCCTATTAGCTTAATTGTTATTTTTGGATTGTTAATGATATCAAGGGAAGAGAACCGTATGCTGGCGGATTTGGATCTTTTCGATATAAAAAATCCCCCCACTAATACAATAGGTATAAGAAAAAGTACCCAAAAATCACGGAATATCATTCGACAACAACCTTCTGCTCATTTTCAAGCTTTGTTTCATCAACGAGCCTTTTTGCTATGTTAAAACTTGTTTCGATCTCTTCTGTATTCGGGCCGTATTTCGCGAATTTTACAAGATCGCACTGATTTAAGAATTCTTTAATAATATTTTTCTGAGTGCCTGTTAGGATAGTTGAATCTTTAAGGGAATACAGAAACTCTTCAGTTGTCATCTCAGGCGCCTTTAATGAGAATCTATTCTCTATATAAGTACGCACGATCTTTGATAATTCAAAATAATATTCTTTAACCCTTCCTGCTTCCGGAAGGTTGCGCGTCCTAAGATCATATAAAGCCTCATATGCTATTTCATGAGGCTTCTTTGCAGGCGGTAGGCGCTTGGAGCCTCCCGATGCCGCTCGCTTTTTTAAGATACGCATAACAATATATACAAGTACAGCAACAATAATCAATGCTACGATGATTATAAGCAGTGTATAATTTGCCTGAAAACTAAGAGGCGGTTTTATATCTTTTAAGCTTGTCTGATCCATATTACGCTAATCTCTTCCTGCGCATCTTAAAGAACCTTATAAGTTCTTTTGTGTAAGAGGAATTTGTGTATATATCAATATTATCTATGCCCGCGCCGCGAAGCAGTTCCTTGCGCTTTTGAAGTCTTTCTAAGGCGCTATGCGTGTAATTTGTGCGGAAGTTCTTATTGCTGGTATCGATGGTGCGCTCCCGGCTTGATTCCGCGTCATTTAGCTTTATCAAGCCAACATCAGGCATATCGACTTCACGAGGGTCTGTTATAGTAACAGCTATAACATCGTGCCGCTTATTTGTTACGGATAGGCGCTTTTTGAAATCATCGTCAAAAAAATCCGATATCAAAAATGTTATAGCCTTGCGCTTTATGACCCTGTTTAGATATTCAAGCGCAAGAGAGATGTCAGTGCCCTTGCCTTCAGGCTTAAAGTATAGCGCCTCCCTTATTACCCTTAAAACATGTTTAAGGCCTTTATGGGGTGGTACAAATTTTTCTATCCTGTCGGTAAAGACAATGAGCCCGACCTTGTCGTTGTTTTGTGTCGCGGAAAACGCTAGCACAGAGGAGAGCTCTGCCGCGATCTGACTTTTAAGTTGTTGAGAAGAGCCAAATTTGCAGGACATTGACGCGTCCAGGAGTATCATCACCGTTAGCTCCCGCTCTTCTACAAACTTCTTTATATGGGGAAGTCCTGTACGCGCGGTAACGTTCCAATCGATGCTCTGGATATCGTCACCGGGCATATACTCTCTTACCTCGTCGAATTCCATACCCTTGCCCTTGAATACACTATGGTATTGCCCGGCAAAGAGGTCTGTTACCATACGGGACGTGGTAATCTGTATCTTTCGTATTTTTTTAAGGACTTCCTTGGGTATCATTTACGGAACCTCTATCTCATCGAATATTTTCTTGATTATATCCTCACCTGTCTTTTCCTCGGATTCCGCTTCGTAGCTTATGGTGACGCGGTGCCTTAATACGTCCATGCCGATGCTCTTTATATCCTGCGGCGTAACATAGCCCCGACCCTGTATAAAGGCGTATGCCTTTGCAGCGAGCCTTAGGTATATTGTCGCGCGTGGCGAAGCGCCGTACTGGATAAGGCTTGCCAGTTCATCGAGCTTATATTTTTCAGGCTCTCTTGTCGCGAATACTATATCGAGGATGTATTTTTCAAGCTTTTCATCTATATATATCTCATCTACAACAGAGCGGGCATTTAAGATATCTTCCGGCTCGATAACGCTCTTTAATTCAAATTTGTTCTGTGTAAAACTCATCCTTTTTAGTATCTCGTGTTCCTCTTCTATCGTAGGATAGGTTATCATTATCTTAAGCATGAAACGATCGACCTGTGCCTCAGGCAACGGGTATGTACCCTCATGCTCAATGGGGTTTTGCGTTGCCATTACAAGGAAAGGCTGGTCGAGTTTGAATGTCTCCAATCCTATGGTGACCTCTCTCTCCTGCATAGCCTCTAAAAGCGCGCTTTGAACCTTTGCAGGGGCCCTGTTTATCTCGTCGGCTAGGATTACATTGGAGAATATAGGGCCTTTCTTTGTGGTAAAGGTGCCCTCTTTTGGATTATAGACCAAGGTTCCTATAATATCCGCCGGAAGGAGATCAGGGGTAAATTGTATCCTCTGAAATTTGGTATTTATCGCCTGGGCAAGTGTCCTGATAGATAGTGTCTTGGCTAGGCCAGGTACGCCCTCAACCAGGATGTGGCCATTGGCGAGAATACCCACCAAGAGCCTGTCGATAAGATAATGCTGTCCGACTATCACCTTTTGTATCTCAGTCTTTAGCCTTTGAACGAACACACTCTCTTTCGCCACCTTCTCATTAATCGCGCTTATGCCTTCTGCCATGCTAAACCTCCTTTTTTAATTTTTATAGTCATAATACAATTTTATCCAAATAATAAAAAAAATCAATAGAAAAATTTATAACAGA
>CAZDLP010000008.1:0-11268 GCA_964506565.1 uncultured Planctomycetia bacterium | reverse complement strand
ATAATACAATTTTATCCAAATAATAAAAAAAATCAATAGAAAAATTTATAACAGATTAAAATATTATCAAGAGAAAGTTATATCTGTTATTCGTTGAAAGGGCTCTTTGAAGTCTTTGCTCTTACAGTCATAATCAGCCATTGCGGAGAGTGCCTTACTGGTGGAGTTGAAGGCTATCCCGTAGCCCGCGTTCTTTATAAGTGATATATCCCCTTCGTTATCTCCGATACATATTGTCTCGCGAGGCTTAACCTTTAAAAGCGACTGGATATCTTTTACAGTCTTAGCCTTTTTTCCATGAACGATATTGACATCAACTCCTCCTGTGAGTATGCCTCTTTTCGCGAGTAGTCGATTGGTTAAAAGATAATCAAGAGAGAGTTCGCCCCTTATGCCTTCGCCGATATATTGTAATCCGGTAGAGACCGCGGCTAATTTGAAGCCTAGTTTTTTTAATTTTTTTATGGAGTTTTTAGCGTTTTTTGTATATACGATCGGTTTAAAGAGGTTGGTAATTTTTTCTTCGGGTAGGCCTTTCCAGCAGGCGGCGTCGAGTTCACAGAAGCGCTTGTAACTTATCTTTCCGGTGAGAAACCTCTCCTGATATTTTATTGCCATATCATCCCAGATGTTGAGTTTCTCATGTATTAGCTGCCATGAACTTACATGCCTTGTGATGGTTCCATCTATATCAAATATAATTAGCTTATATTTCATCTCTTCCCGGCAAGCTGGCCGCATGCGGCCTGAATGTCGTTGCCCTTTGACGCTCTTACCGTAACATCAGCTCCTGATTCAGTGAGCCGATTAACAAACTTTTCAATGCCCTTAGCAACAGGCGGCGTAAAGCTTAGACCCTGCACCGGGCTATAAGGTATAATATTTATCTTTGCCCAGAGCTTGCGCGCTATCCCTACCAATGCGTTCGCGTCTGACAGGGTGTCATTGACCCCTTTTAATAGCACATATTCAACAGTGGTCTTTCTATTGGATACCTTGGTATAATCATTGACCGCAACTATAAGCTCATTGAGGCAGTACGCCTTATTGATAGGCATCAGCTTGTTGCGCAATCTGTCATTTGTAGCGTGGATCGATATAGAGAGATTGATCTGCATATCAAGGTCTTTAAGCTTCTTGATAGCCGGTATTATGCCACTCGTTGATACGGTAATCCTCCTGGCGCCTATCGCCAAACCTTCCTCATGGTTCATGATCCTGATAGTTTTTATTAGGTTATCATAATTATCCAGTGGTTCACCCATACCCATGAATACATAATTTGTCAGATTCTGGTTTAAAAAGAACGCGGCATAAGTAATCTGGTCAAGCATCTCGGCCGGGGTAAGATCTCTCTGAAAGCCGTCTAAACCGCTTGCGCAAAAAGCGCACGCGTAACGACACCCTACCTGCGTTGATAGGCATATCGTAGAACGCTTGCCGGATTTGATTATAACAGACTCGATATATTTCTTGTCGTTGAGCTGGAACAGAAGCTTAATAGTGCCGTCAGAGCTCTGGTGTTGTTCAACGCTTAAAAAGCTCTTTGCTAAAAAGTGTTGGGTAAGCTTCTCTGTCAGCGCCTTGGGCAAATTTGTCATTAAGCTAAAGTTTCCAGGCGCCTTTTCATAAAGCCACTTAAATATCTGTTTTGCCCTGTATTTGGGCTCGCCCATATCAAAAAGAACATTCTTTAATTCATCAAGCGTAAAATTCTTTATATTGTTTTTTTTCATAATTAAAGTTACTTTGTTTTTATGTTAAGGATAAAGAGGTCGTCTTTTAAGTCATTATGCGCGAAGGCGTTGGCTTCGTTTAGAAGGTTTTCATTGAATATATCTACGCCTAAGCCACGGTTCTTGCTTATATACGCCTCTACTCTATCGGCGCCATATTCATCGCCTTTTAGATCTCTTGCCTCAATAAGGCCATCGGTAAATAAAAGAATACTGTCATTCTTTCCAAAAGGCACCTCGTTGTTATATGTTTTTTGATCATCCAAAGGAAGGCCTAAGAAACTTGTCTGAGCAGCTAGTTTTTCGAGCTTTGGATTCGCGCTGTGATATATATACTGTGGCGGATGTCCATAGCTTGAATAGGTAAATTTTCTGGATAGATGATGAAAATCAAGCAACCCGCAAAAGGCTGTCATATACATATTTAATTCCGAGAAGTTATTTAGCATGAATGTATTGACTGCCTTTAATATCTCACCGGGAAGTATATCGCTGGGTAGTTTCATCTCTTTTGCTAATCGTTCAAATTCAGTATTTAGGGCGTTTACCGTAAGTGCCGCGGATACACCGTGTCCTGTTACATCGCATATAATAAACAAGAGCTTATGCTTATCATAAACATGGAACTTAGCGTAATCCCCGCCGATGTAATGCATGGGAACATAGGTTACAGCTATATCCGCGAGGCTAGTACTCGTTGAGTGAGGTATTAGTTTTGAATGGACCTTGGTTGCCAGTTTGAGCTCTTTTTCCATCTGGTCGTTCTTCTCTTCTACATCCTTAAGCAGGATATAGTTTTCCAGGTCACGTTCTCGTTCACGTTTTATAACAACAAGGCTTACGACCGCCGAAAGAAAGAGCATGATGAATCCGTTTATATAATCTATAACCCCTGTTTTAATGACGGCGCCATTATAGACGTATTGTGGGATACAGGCTAATAAGGTGCCAAATGCTATAAAATGAAGTAGTGATACAAGCAGGCTCTTTAATACTGACCAGGGAAAGACAAATGAAAACGCGAATAGCATAAATATAAAACCCATCGCGGCGTCAAAAGGGGGTATCTGATAGGCGATAGAGTCTCTTGTCATTGTTAAAAGGACAAGCACTATAAAAAATAACGCGCTTATCTGCGCGGTCTTAAAAGTGCGTATCTTTCCTGCAAGAAAGTATGTTGCCAGACATATCATAAGCGACCATGTCCAGGTAAGCTGCATCTGATATGTGACTTTTTCTTGCAAGGCAAGCATGCCGATTATATCGCCTACAAAATTGCAGATGACTAACAAGAGCGCCGCTAATCTTAAGCGGCTTTTTATAAGCGCTGTCTGTTCTTTAAGAAAATCCCCTAAGAGATTTTCAGGTAACTTCTTGGTCTTATTGTTCATATGTGGGCAATCTGCTCTTATTTAGAAGACTTAAGTGAGGCCTTTGGAAGTCTCTGTAAATTTGATTATCTGATCCATCATCTTTACTGTTTCAACAGGGTACATACCGGCTGCTGTTTCGCCTGATAGCATAACATAATTAGAGCCATCATATATCGCATTGGCAACATCGCTGACCTCTGCCCTGGTAGGGCGCAAGTGCTCTGTCATGCTCTCAAGCATCTGGGTAGCGGTTATGACAAACTTCTTTCTCTGCTTGCATTTCTTGATAATCATCTTCTGCATTACAGGGACCTGGTATATCGGTAATGATATCCCCATGTCACCTCGCGCTATCATAATACCATCAGCAACATCAAGTATCTCGTCGATGTTTTTTATGCCGTCGCGGTTTTCGATCTTAGCTATGAGCTTAGCGTTTATATTGTTATCAATATGCTTGCGAATATTAAGTATATCCTGTTTATTACGCACAAAGCTCTGCGCGATAAAGTCAACCTTATGCTTTATTCCAAAGGCGAGGTCTAACTTGTCTTTTTCTGTGATATTTTTAAATTTCAGCTTTATATCGGGAACATTGACACCCTTATTGGTCTTTACCCTGCCTGATACTATAACCTCGGTCTTTAGGTAATTTTTTGTTCTCCCCTTTACCAGCAGGGTGATATTGCCATCATCGATATATATGAAATTACCTGTCTTGATATCATCCAAAGAGCCGTCATAATCAAGGGGTATGACCCCGTTAACAACAACTTTCCTCTTATTGGATAATAGTACTGTGCTTTTTTTCTCAAGGTCTATCCCGTTGCCGGGGATAGTGCCGATGCGTATCCTGTAGCCCTCAAGGTCCTGGAGTATCCTTACGTTGCGCCTGTACTTTTTGTTTATGGTTCTTACGATCTTTATGCAATTAAGGTGCTGTAAGTGATTTCCGTGTGAGAAATTAAGCCTCGCGACATCCATTCCGGCAAGCATCATCTTTCTAAGGACAGTGCTATTATCACTCGCAGGGCCCAATGTAGCGATTATCTTTGTCTTTGCTAATCTTTTCATAAAAATTTCCTAATTATTCAGTGCGTTCTGTAATCTCTATTAAATGGTAGCCGAAATCTGTCTTTACAGGGCCGTGTACTTTTCCGCATTCAGCGCTAAAAACTACATCATCAAACTCTTTAACCATCTGACCCGGCTCAAACTCACCTAACGTGCCGCCCTGCTTACTTGAAGGGCATTCTGAATGCTCCTGGGCTATCTGAGCGAAATCAGCACCTGCCTCAATCTTTGTTTTAAGGTCATTGCAAACATCTTCAGAAGCTACTAAAATATGACGTGCGCTTGCTTTTGCCATCTCTTCCTCCTGTTTTTGTTGATTTTAAGAAATCTCGGTTTCAAGTTTTGATACCAATTGATCGGTATCTTTTAGTGTTGCGACAGATATCATGTTGGAGCGCTTTGCCTCACTCATCAGAGACTTTAAGGTAGTAAGAAAGCGCCTTACCAGCGTGGCCTTTCTTTTTTGCCATGCCTCTTCAGGCTCTAGTTCCTGGCGCTGCTTCATAAATGACGTGAGATCTTTTTTTACGGTCTGCTCGTCCTTGCCCATCTCCAGGACACCTTTTTTTATCGAGGAGTAATCTTCCCTGCTTAAGTCCTTTTTATCGCGCGCCAGACGAAGCACATCAACAGACTGGTAAGTAGGGACTTTTGCGGTCTCAGCGACATCATTATAATCCTTCTTCAAATAAAGAGGCTCTTCTTTTTCAAGGAAACTATAGCTTCTTAAGAGCTTGATTGCTGTATCCTTGCGTATGCCTATCTCTTTGGCGGTGTAGGTCTCAAATGTCTCATAGCCCCATTCCTTGTACATCTTGTCTTTCCATACTGTGTAAAGCGCCTGGCCTAAGCTTATCCATGATGTCTTAAAGCCCTTGGCATTGGCGAGTATCTGGCCGCGTATGCTTTCGCTGTCAATATCGACCATCTTCTCCTCAAGTGTCCTAATGGATTTTGTCTTTAGCTCTTTCAATTTAATCTTCCTATGATGGCTGGTTGCTCTTTTTAATCTCACCTAATATCTCGCTTAACGTAGATTCAATCCTGCTAAGAATAGCGATCTGTTCCTGGTGCTTCATATCCTGCTGTTGTTGCATCCTTTTTGCCTCACCTGCAAGTTTTGTCATATTGCCTAAGTCGCTCATGTTAAACATGCTATTCCTCCTTTAATTGTATGAATGTTTATATTACCATAAGAATATACATATTGTAAAGTATTGTAAAGCAATTTTTGTTTTTATCTAAGGTACGGAATTAGACCGGTAAAGCAGGACTTTTTAGCTGCTTACCGGATAGCCGTGCTCTTCCCAGGCTGCGAAGCTACCCTCGACATTATATGCCCTATGCCCCCAGCTTCTAATCCTGATGACTATGCGGTCCGCGTCCGCTACATTCGATGAAAAGACGGCAATAACAGCACCCCTGTTAGTATTGCTTAAGACATTTTTAAGGTGGTCTTCATCACTGCCTATCTTGTCCCTTGGAAAGCGTATTGAGTTGGGTATATACTTCTTGCTAATCTCGTCGTTTTCCCTGATATCAAGTATAATAGTATCGCGCCCTTTAGTTATGCGCGTATATAATTCTTCTACATTAATAGACGGTGTCTCAGGAAGGAGTTCTTTTTTTGGAGGCTCGACTGCAGCGGGAGGGGCTTCTCCAGCTTCTTGCACAGAGACCTGTAATGCCTGAGTGCGATACACTACACCGAGGTTATTCAGACTCTTCGCGACATCAGGATGCTCTGAACCTAGGATCTCTTCTCTTATCTCAAGCGCGCGCCTGTATAGTGGCTCGGCATCCTCGTATTTCCCCTGCGCGTAATAAAGTGTAGCAAGGTTATTCATGCCTTGGGCTACATCGAGATGATTAGGTCCAAAGGCCCGCTGCTTAATATTAAGCGCGCGTTTATAGAGAGGCTCCGCCTCATCATACCTGCCTTGCGCATAATAGACTGTCGCGAAGTTGTTTAATACTGTGGCAACTGAAGGATGTTCCGGACCTAGGGTCTCCTCAACAGAGACTACAGCTGTCTTCGCGATAGCTATAGCATAATCAAAATTACCCTCATTGTATAGCGCTATGACCTGCTGATCAAGGGCCTCCCATGTCATCAGCTCCTCAGCATAGGTTGACACACTTATATTAGCTATCCCAAGATATGCCATTGATAATAACGCAATTATTTTTATGCTCATAAAGCAGGGCGACGATACCAGTTAATAGTCTTCTTTATGCCCTCATCTATAGAAATGGCCGGTTTCCAATTGAGCTCTTTTATTGCCTTTTGTGGGTCAATAGCGCTTCTTTTCTGTTCTCCCAGTTTTGCAATGCCGTGCTTTAATTCCACACTTGATCCTGTCTCTTTTTTTAATCTTTCTGCCAGCTCATTTACATCGGTCTCTATACCTGTTCCGATATTAAATACTTCCCGGTCGCCTTTGGTTAATGCTAGTACATTGGCGTTTACAACATCATCGATGTAAATATAGTCTCTTGTCTGTTTTCCGTCGCCATTTATGACACAATTTTGGTTTTTAAGCATAGCGCTTGTAAATATAGCTACAACACCTGCCTCGCCAAGAGGATCCTGACGGGGACCGTAAACATTGGCATAGCGCAAAATGGTATAATCAATGCCATGTGTCTTCATGCAAAAATATAGATACATCTCGACACTGACCTTCGCGATACCATATGGCGACAGAGGTTGCAAAACATGTTTTTCGCTAGCAGGGAATTCAGTTTGTTCTCCATATCCGGCTCCACCTGATGATGCGAATATTATCTTTTTTACATTATGCTTAACGCACTGCTGAAAAAGGTTTATGCTTCCTAAGATATTTACCTGTGCATCGAAGATGGGGTCTTCTACTGATCTGCGTAAGTCTATCTGCGCGGCATGGTGATTTACTAGATCAGGTTTTTCTTTTTTAAGTATCTCATCTAATGCATTTTCTTCTATGCCGATCTTATAAAATCGCGCACTAGGATTAAGGTTACATTCTTTGCCAGTAGATAAATTGTCGATAACCGCCACGCTATGACCATCAGCAATGTATCTGTCGACTATATTAGAACCGATAAACCCCGCTCCACCAGTAACCAATATTTTCATCTTAATAAAACTCCTATTATTTATCTTTTGTAATCGTCTTCTAATCGTTCGATATCATCCTCACCGAAATAATCACCGGTTTGGATCTCGATAAACACGAGGTCATCCTTTCCTGTATTTTTTACTCGGTGGATGCAGTTACGTGGGATATCAATATGTTCTCCAACTGATAGAATAGAGTCCTCGCCATCTCTAGTCACTTGCGCGTTACCGCGATGGATAAACCAATGCTCTTCTCTTTTTTTATGCTTTTGAAGGCTTAGGCGATGCCCCGGATAGACAGTAATCTCCTTTACCTTGTGATCATTGCTATTTAAAAGGACGAGGTATTTTCCCCATGGTCGCTCGCCTATAGAGACCGAGTATTCTTTTTGGTATTCGTTTTTCATGTTTCCCTTGAGATCTTGGTTATCTTGTAACTTAAGGTGCCGGCAGGGACCTCTATCTTGACCTCGTCACCTACCTTGTGCCCGAGAAGAGCCGTTCCTACGGGTGAAGTTACAGATATCTTGTTGTTGGCGTAATCAGCTTCTGGCTCTGAAACAAGGGTATATACCTCTTCTTCTTTTGTATCTGTATCTATCATGCGTACTGTTGCGCCTATGAGCGCCTCATCAGAGGACATCTTGGACTCATCAATTATCTGTGCCTGTGCCAATTTCTCCTCAAGTTCGGCTATATGCTTCTCATTCATCCCCTGCGCTTCTTTGGCAGCGTCATATTCAGCATTCTCGCTGATATCACCGTGAGCGCGCGCGGTACCGATATCCGCGGATAATTTACGGCGCTTTTTAGTCTTTAAGTAGTCAAGCTCTGTTTTAAGTTTTTCATAGCCTTCCTGTGATAGATAAATCTTTGCCATTGCTGTCTCTCCTTTTGACTGTTTATTAGTCCTTGTTTAACTTTGATGACGTTCCTATCGGCGTAGGATATCGCATTACCACTATATAGCTTGATGCTATAAATGTTATTAATGTTGTAAGTTGTATGAGTTGGGATGCCCTGGAGCTTATATTGCCCAACTGAAACGCCAGTATGGCTATAAGCAAAGAAAATTCACTCAATTGCCCCAGCCTGAAGCCTATCTCTTTTGAAAATGGTTTCTTCTCCTTGGCAAGGATAAAGAGCTTTTTAAATAACCATGGTTTTACAACAAGAAATATCGCTGCTAATAACATCGCTATAAGTACCACCTCTTTAAGCGCCGGGATATCGAGTTTTGCCCCTAACGCAAAAAAGAACAACACCAGGAAAAAATCTCTTAAAGGTTTTAGCCTCTCGGTTATAAAGAATGATATCGGATGTCGAGCTAAGACAACGCCCGCGAAAAAAGCGCCTGTCTCATGAAACATCCCTATCTTGGCAGATATCGCCGCTATACCAAAGCACCATGCCAGACCCAGTATAAAAAGCGCCTCGTGGAAGCGCTCTACACGAAGCATTATCTTTCTAAGGACAAACTGCTCAAGGAGCACAAGAACAGCTATAAAGATAAGCAGTTTTAACATCAGCATGCCAAAACTAGCAAATGCGTTTCCAGGTAGGCTCATGCATCTTATATAGGCTAACACAACTATGGCTAAGAGGTCCTCCATTATAAGAACCGCTATGCAGATGCCACCCATCCTCTCCTGATGCAGGCGTGTAGTAGGCAAAAGCTTTATAACCAGGATAGTACTTGAGAACATAAGAGCAAGGCCTATGACCATGCTATCTATGACCGTAAACTTAAATATAATAGCAAATAGAAACGCTATAGCAAATGAAACTACACAGTTTGTAGCTGTGGCAAGGCCTGTTTTTTTAAATAATCCGAATAGTTTCTGTGGATGCAGGCATAGCCCGGCTAAAAAGAGCAATAATGTAATGCCAAGACTTGAAACAGCGCCGATAAATTCGAGGTCATGTATCCAGCCAAAGCCCCAGGGGCCTACTAACACGCCACAGGCTATGTATGCCAGGATAATAGGCTGTTTAAGAAGAACGGCTACATACGAGAGTATCGCGGCAACCACGATAATTACGCTTAGATCAAAGATGAACTGTTCCATTAACTACTTAACCTCTACTTCCGCGTTTTCGTCAAATGGATTGGTGCGTATAGCGAGTGAGAAAAGATACGGATAATCCTGTTTTAGGTGTTTCATATAAGCGAGCCATTCTATAACAAGAAGCCTGTATGCCCTTTTTATGTCATTACCAATATGCTCCTTGTCAGTATCTTGCAAAATAGAAAGCTCTTTCCTGAATGCCAATTCTTCTGTGAGGTGAAATACGGCCCAGAGAAGGTCTGTGAAGGTCTCGTGTTCTAAAAGATTTGGGTTTTCAAGGAGATTAAGCAGGAAATACCTCTTTTCAAGTAAAAAGGTTCTTAGTTTGGCGAGGTCACCCTTATCCAGGTTTATGCTGCAAGTATGCTGTTTAAGAAAAGTCCTTGCCTTTAAAAAATCACGCTTGGACCACTCTGTCGATATTATCAGGCAACCTTTCATGTCAGCGCACTCAGGGTCAAATGTTGCCAGCTTATCTATTAGCTCTCTTCCTGCCTCACTAAAAAACGCGCCGATTACCATGTTTAGCTTTTTAAGCATGTTGTTCTTTTCGCGATAACCTAAAACCTTTTCAAGGATCAACACGACTAAGAGTACCTCGATAAAGACAAAGCCTATATCACCTATAAGGTATATAAAAATATGGTGCGCGTCTCGAAATATAAGAAAGTGCACGAAATAGACTGCTGCTGAGAGCCCGACAAGGCATATTCCGAATACAACCTGCCAATCAAATAATTTTTTCATGTAAGTCCTTTTTGTGCTCTTTTAATCATAAAATCTACAGCTTTGCAGTAATTTATAGGTTGAATCTTTATCTTTGGATAGGAAGCCTTAAAAACCCTGAATATCTCATCTGCAAAAGCCTGCCCTACTGATTTAACCCTGTTAAAATCCAGGACCACTGTTTTGAATTTATCGAGGCCTGCGGTAAGTCTCCTCGCTTGTGATCTTGAGATATATTCGATATTTTGATGATAGAGCTTTATGTATACTTTTGTCGTGCTAAACTTATAATCCTTGTCTGTATATTGATTGAATATATCAGCTATGGTTTTTTTTGAATTCTTATTTATATTAAATGATACTTTTGTGCCCTTTTTATATTTTATATCCTCAATAAAAATATCATCTATCTTATTGTTAATAATCAAATGGATTTTGGAGCTCTCTATGCTGAAGATATCAGCTGCCTTTGAAGTAAAAAATATGCCTTCGCCACTATGTCGCGAAGGCATGGTAGTGTTTTTGCCTTTTAAAATTTCTGTGAGAGCCTCATAATCATCATGCAGTCGAAGTTTTTTTCGGACATGTTCAAAAATACCGATACCATTGTCTATGACATCAAATTCAAATGCGTTTTTTGTGATATTTAGGCTGATATTTATATAGCTTGAATTCGAATGCTCGATAGCATTGTTTAGCATCTCAGTAAAAGCGTATCTTGCTATACGTCTAGCATTGCTTTGTAATTTTTTTATAGGTATTGTATATGCCGCTTTATCATAAACAATATCTTCCTGAAGATTTTTATTTAATAACCGCGCTTTGTATACCTTATTATCTTTTTGAAGCGCTGCGGCGGTCTCTTTTGTCCTTATTACATAATACGCACCTCTTGTACTACCTATTTTTATAAGCTTATTATTGTTAACTAATTTTTGTAGATATGAATGCGCTGCCTGGCGTGAGATAGCACATTTTTTGGCCAATGAACCAGTATCTATCTTGCCGTGTTTTTTTGCATCTTGCAATATTATATCGTTAATATTATTCATATTTGCATAATATCATTATTGTAAAGTATTGTAAAGCATTTATTGATTTTATTGTAAAGCAATTAATATCCTGTTATTCATCAAGCCTGATAAGCAAGTTAGGCATATTTAAGTCATTTAACGCTTATAATCGCTTCA
>CAZDLP010000007.1:0-33751 GCA_964506565.1 uncultured Planctomycetia bacterium | reverse complement strand
CTCTGTTCCAAAATAGAACGGGTGATGCCGTTTTTTGAGCCATTCTGCCATAGCAGGAAGTATGTCCGTTCTAAGTTTATGTTTATTTCCTATGAAATTGTCATCTACAATAAATATTTCACTTCGCCATCCACGGTCATACAAGGTATCAAGTTCCTTGACGAGTTGCTCCCGGCTCTTTGTGCGAGGAATGTGTCCGTTTAGCATGGTTATACTGCAAAATTCACAATTAAAAGGACAGCCCCTTGAATACTGGAGGTTCATAGCAGCGTATTTTTTCATATTCAGCAGCTCCCAAAGCGGGGTAGGGGTCTGTGATATATCCGGGAATTTATCCGATGTATAAAGATGCTGGGCATGCCCGTTTCGCAGGTCAGTTAAAAACGAAGGCAACGTCAGTTCAGCTTCGTTTAGCACAAAGTGATCTATACCAGAGAAATTCTCATGCTCAGTAGTTACCATTGGCCCTCCGGCAACAATCTTTACGCCAAGTTGGTTGCAGCGGGTGACAACTTTTGAAAAAGACTCCTTCTGGATATTCATTCCGCTTAAGAAGACATAATCTGCCCAAAGAAGGTCACTGTTTTTAAGCTTTGAAACATTCATATCTATGAGTTTTTTCTTCCACTTCTCAGGAAGCATGGCAGCAACTGTAATCAATCCCAGCGGAGGAGATGCGGCCTTCTTTGAAACAAACTTTAGAGCGCTTTTAAAGCTGAAAAATGTAGATGGTATTTCGGGGTAGACTAATAGTATATTCACTTAATGCCTTTACTTTTTGCCTGAATGTCTCAATGAAAATTACATAGTAGTTTACAATAACAGGAAAACCCCCCATAGTCAAGGTGAAACCTAGGTATTTGCCCTTGCCGGGCTTTAATGGCGATACTGTAATACTTCCTAAAATGAGTCTTTTGAGTTTACATTTGGCTGCTTTTGTTATAGAATTATAAATATGAAAAAGACCTCGGAAAACAGAAGACATTATATTAGATTGGGCGCTATCTTTCCTATAGAGTTTCAGCTTGTCAATGAGAAGAAGGAAGTTGCCTCGTCCATAATTCAGGGTTTTACGCGCAATGTTGGCAAGGGCGGTATGTGCTTGGAGGTAAAAGTGGAAAAGGGCAAGATCCCTTTTGAGCTTACGCCTGAGAAGACAAGACTTAAACTTACTATAAATATCCCATCGAGTGCTTTTGCCACAGATTCTTACGCTACTGTCAGGTGGTCAAAAAAGATATCGGAATATATTCTCGATACATATATCTTCGGCATAGAGTATGATGAGATAGAGTCTGACAATCAGAAGATGATAGAGCGCCATGTTCTATGGTTGCATAGAAGGCCAAAGGTTATTTTGCTTTTTTTTCTTGTGTTGCTATTTTTTGCTATTTTCCTTACATACATAAGCGTGCGTTTGGGATAGCCTTTCTACTCCGCACAGCATATCTGATATCATGATCAATAAAATAAGAGATACGATAACAAAGTATTCCATGCTAAAAAAAGGAGATAGGGTATTGCTCTGTATCTCAGGTGGACCTGACTCTGTTACGATGTTATCCCTGTTTAAGGCGATAGCTGACAGTATGGGTTTGAAGCTTTTTGTAGGACACCTAAATCACACCTTGCGCGCCAAAGAGTCTGACCTGGATCAGGCATACGTGGAGATGATAGGTAAGAATAAAAACTTACCCGTTTTTGTACAAAGGCATGATACCAGAAAATTCGCCAAGATAAATAAATTCTCTATTGAAGATAGCGCGAGACGGTTAAGATATAAGTTTTTTAGAGAGATTACAGATAAACTTGATATCGATGCGGTCGCAACCGCGCATACAAAGGATGACCAGGCAGAGACGGTTCTTATGAGATTATTGCGCGGAACAGGGCTTAAGGGGTTGCGTGGTATACCCGCAAATAGCGGCCTTGGTAAGGCGCGGCTGATAAGGCCTATGATCGAGATATCCAGAAAAGAGATAGAGGTATATATTAAGCAAAAGAGGCTTTCTCCAAGAATAGATAGATCTAATTTTGATACCAAATTTTTTAGAAATAGGATACGCTTAAAGCTACTGCCTTTAATAGAAAGGGATTATTCCCCGGGCATAAAGAGAGCGTTATTGACACTCGCCGATTTGCTTGATAAGGATTATGACTATATAGAGCTCAAGCATAAAGAGGATTTCAAGGGGGCCTTTAAAAAGAGCGATAAAGGCATTATTACCTTGAGCCTTACCGGCTTTGCGAGACTGCACCCTTCTGTTAAAAGGGGGGCGATAAGAAGTATTATTCAGGATCTGCATAATGGCCTTGAAGGCATAGATTACAGGCATTACAAGGAGATAGAGTCGCTGATTTATACCAGGCCTGTTGGTTCTATACTTTATTTGCCACATGAAATAATCGTTGAAAAGCGTAACAGGAGCGTAAGGTTTGCCCTTGCTGAGATAAAAACTTCTAAGAAAAGAGAGTTGCCTAGCGCGGTTGTTAAGATACCGGGCATTACAAGATTTGGTAGGAGATCGTTTCAGGCAAGACACATTAATCGCGTACCTGATTTTTCCAAGAAGCGCAAAAATGTTGAATATTTTGACGTGGATAAGCTTGATCTTCCTTTAACTATAAGAACCTTTAAACAAGGCGATAAGATAAGGCCCCTTGGTATGAAAGGCTATAAGAAGGTATCAGATGTCTTTATAGATGAGAAGATACCTCTTAAAAATAGAAAAAGCATACCTATTATAATTTCATCAAAAGGTGATATCTTATGGCTCTGTGGTATCAGGATATCAGACGCGTGTAAAATAAGTTCCAAAACATATAAAACACTAAGATTGGAATTATTGACAAGGTAAAGACAATCTGTTACTATATACAATCTATCATATATAATATAATTATAACAAAAGGCTAAAAATGGCAAATGGCGCTAAGAACAAAGGTACTAACAAATCCGGTAAAGGCAGTAAATTCCCTAAGATGAAACCACCGGGTAAAAATAATCCTCCGGGTATGATATTCTGGGCGATTACTATACTTCTCTTTATCATGCTTTTCAGGATGAATTCAATGTCCATGGAGGGCATAGGTGGAGTCCAGAGGCAAATGCCATATAGTGAATTCTATAGAACATTGGATGACAATGCTTCTACGCAAAAAATATCCAAGGTTGTTATCATGGAAGAAAAGATGGCCGGACAACTATCTGATGGGACAAGGTTTAGTGTAAATGTTCCTCCGAATGATACTGACTTAATTAAGGTAGTAAGAAACAATGTCATGGATGTGACAGTAAAGCCTACAAAGACATTCCTTTCAACTATTGTATATACCATAGGGCCAACATTGCTTTTCTTCGGACTTATGTGGTTTTTCTTTTTGCGGGGCGGAGGAGCAGGCGGGGGAGCAGGCAGGATACTCTCATTTGGAAAGAGCCGCGCGAAACTTATACAAGGTGATAAAGCAAAGGTTACTTTCAAGGATGTTGCCGGTGTGGATGAGGCAAAGGAGGAGCTCCAGGAGGTCATAGAATTTCTAAAGGACCCTAAAAAGTTTCAACGTCTTGGCGGCAAGATGCCCAAAGGCGTTCTGTTGATGGGGCCTCCGGGATGCGGTAAGACACTTCTTGCCAAGGCTGTTTCAGGTGAAGCGGAAGTTCCTTTTTTCAATATCAGTGGTTCTGATTTTGTTGAAATGTTTGTCGGAGTCGGAGCTGCCAGGGTAAGAGATCTTTTTGAGCAGGCAAAGAAATCCGCTAAGGTAGGCGGTAAAGGCGCTATTATATTTATGGATGAGATAGATGCTGTCGGCAGACAACGTTTTGCCGGTATAGGCGGTGGCCATGACGAGCGAGAGCAGACATTGAACGCTCTTTTGGTTGAGATGGATGGGTTTTCAACAAAGATAGGTATTATTTTAATAGCCGCGACAAACAGGCCGGATGTTTTGGACCCGGCTCTTTTACGTCCGGGCAGATTTGACCGCCAGATCGTGATAGACCGTCCTGATATAAACGGAAGAGAAGCTATATTAAAGGTTCATTCAAAAGATGTAAAGATGGATCAGGACGCGGATCTTATGGCTATCGCTAAGCAGACCCCGGGTTTTTCAGGTGCCGATCTCGCCAATCTTATAAATGAGGCGGCGCTCTTGGCTGCCAGAAGAGGCAAAAATACCGTTACTTCAAGTGAGCTCCAGGAATCTATTGAGCGGGTTATGGCAGGGCCTCAAAGAAAGAGCCGGGTTATAAGCAAGCAAGAGAAGCGAATAGTCGCGTATCATGAATCAGGGCATGCCCTAACAAGGCTTCTTATGCCAAGCACTGAAGAACTTCATAAGGTCTCTATTATTCCAAGAGGTACATCAGCACTAGGCTATACCATGGAAATGCCCATTGAAGATAGATATATCGTTTCCAAGACAGAGCTTGTTAGCAGGCTTATCGTGCTTTTAGGCGGCAGGGCCAGTGAAGAGATTATATTTAATGAGATTACCACAGGAGCGCATAATGACCTTCAGGTCGCTACTGAGACAGCGCGGAGAATGGTGTGTGAGTTTGGGATGAGCGAGAATCTAGGCCACCTTACATTCGGAAGAAAGAATCACCAGGTATTTTTAGGGCGAGATATCACCGAGGAGCGAAACTACAGTGACCAGACAGCTCAGCTTATAGATAAGGAAGTGCGAAGTATCGTAGATAGCGCCTATAATCACGCGAGGGACCTTTTAAAGGACAATAAGGAAAGACTTATAAATCTCGCTGATGTATTATTGGAAAAGGAAGTCTTAAGCGCGCAAGAGGCGCGTAAAGCGGCAGGCATGCCTGAACCGGTTATTGATAGCGCAGGACTTGATAAAAAAACCAAACCCAAGAGTGCTGCGCCTGATAATGTAGACGCTAAAAAAGATGGCAAGCAGGCTCGCAAAGATACTAAAGATGCAAAAAAGGATCCTGACAGCTCGCAGGTATAAGCTTGATCTTTCTAAGAGAACACTTGTTATGGGTGTTCTGAATGTAACGCCTGACTCCTTTTTTGATGGTGGTCAATTTTTAAGACCCAGCGCTGCATGCAAAAGGGCGCTTCAGATGGAGAAGGAAGGCGCTGACATTATAGATATAGGCGCGGAATCTACCCGTCCGGGCTCTTTGAGTGTATCTGTAGATGATGAGATAAGCAGGGTAATGCCTGTTATTAGCAAGCTTAAGGGTGCGATTAAGATACCTATCTCTGTTGATACTACAAAATATGAAGTTGCCTCTGCCGTATTAAAAGAAGGCGTGTCTATAATAAATGATATATCCGGGCTTAGCAATGACAAGAGACTGGCAACACTTTGCGCTGAATACTCGGCAGGGCTTGTAATAATGCATATCAAGGGTAAGCCCCGTACGATGCAGAAGAATCCTGTGTATAAAAATTTATTGAGCGAGATATCAAAGCATATTCGCGAAAGCATAAAGATCGCAAGGGACGCAGGGGTAAAGAAAGAGAGCATTATAATAGACCCGGGCATAGGTTTTGGTAAGAGGCTAAAACATAATCTTGAGATTATAAGAAATATAGGTTACTTTAAAAAAATAGGCTTTCCTTTGATGATGGGCCTATCAAGGAAATCATTTATCGGTACCCTTTCAGCACTTGGTGTAGAGGATAGACTAGCCCCTACGATTGCTGTAAACGCGATAGCGGCTTATAATGGAGCTGATATCCTAAGGGTCCATGATGTTAAAGAGGCTGTAGTGGCAGTTAAGATAGCCTGTTCAATAAGATCGGATTGATTGTATGATGATGGAATATATATCAAGTATATGGAAGCCGTTGCTGGAAATAGCGATATTATGGGGCGCGTTTTATATGGTCTTTGTATTTGTGAAAGAGACTAGGGCTTTTCAGGTGCTCAAAGGCCTTATAATACTTCTGATTATTATAGTTATCACTACCACATTTCTTTCGCAGCGCATGGGGCTTTATACGCTTAATTGGATAATTGAAAAGTTCTTTGCGCTCCTAGTGCTCGCGTTTCTAATTATATTCCATCCGGAATTACGCCAGGGCCTGGCGCGTATCGGTGAACAGGGACTTTTAAGGGCTTTTGTAGTTGAGGAACATATCATAGGAGAGATTGTAAACGCCACGTTTCTTTTGTCAAAGAAGAAGATAGGCGCTATACTGGCTATAGAAAGAACAACTTCTCTTAAGGCGTACACAGAGACCGGCATTATTCTCGATAGCCATGTAAGCCAGGAATTGCTCGCCACTGTTTTTATGCCAAATACACCGCTTCATGACGGAGGGCTTATTATTCATGGTGAGCGCGTTGTCGCGGCAGGATGTCTTTTACCTTTATCAGATAACCCGCGCATAAATCGTAGCCTGGGTACGCGTCATCGTGCGGCTATCGGCCTGACAGAGCAGACAGATGCGATTGTTGTAGTAGTTTCAGAAGAGACGGGATCAGTCTCTATCGCTATAAATGGAAGGCTTACAAGAGACCTGGATAAAGAGGGCCTTGAGAGGGTTTTAAATAATCTTTGTCGCCCGGCACGCCATAAGAAGAAGAGTTTTATCAAGATATTCAAGAAAAAGAAATGAATATAATGGTTATAAAAATAAACAGGAGTTGCCTGATCGCATGAAGATGTTAAGAGCCATTCTTTTAAATAATTTTTCCATCAAAGTTATCTCTCTTGCGCTTGCGCTCTTTACTTGGAGTTACATCGGCGGACAGCTTTACAGGGAAAGCCTCAGCAAGGATACAGAGGCAGCTTCTTTAATAAAGGTATCGGGTGAGAAGTTTATAGTGAAATCACTGCCTATCTATGTGAATATAGAAGGCGAGCCTTCCCCCGGATATAGGATAATATTGGATAATATAACGATAAGCCCTTCCCATTCAGTGGTTGCAGGCCCCCCGGAGATTATCAAGGATCTCCCGTATATCTCAACAGCCCCGGTTGCGGTTAGTGGCAAGTCCGGCACGGTTAAGCAGGATGTTAACATTACCCAGGTTCAAGGCTGTAAGATCGGCTATGAAGGCATGGCACGAGTCACTATCCCCATTAAAAAAATCAAACGCAGATAGAAGGAGAATAATTAAAGATATGAGCGTACTCTTTGGCACAGATGGTATAAGAGGAAAAGTCGGTGTTTATCCGTTAACAGAGGAGATGGTTTATCAGATAGGAAGATCAGCGGCAACCTATGTTAAAAAAGCAAATCCGCACAAGAGAAAGTCCCAGCATATATCAATAGCGAAAGATACGCGTGTTTCCGGAGGGATGTTTGAGGATCAGCTTATAAAAGGCATAACCTCTTGCGGTGTTGACGTTATCAAGCTTGGTGTCATGACAACGCCCTGCGCTGCCTTCCTTGCTAAAAAATTAAATCATGATATGGGGATAGTCATTTCCGCCTCGCATAATGACGTGGACGACAATGGCTTAAAATTCTTTACGCACAAGGGTTATAAGCTTTCGCCAAAAGAAGAGCTCGAGATAGAGCTTCTTATATCATCAGATGATAGTGCGCCTACCGTGGATGAAGATTGCTTAATCGGCAAGGTAAAGGACGAGCCTAATCCTACGGCAGCGTACATGGACTTGTTGAGAGAAATTATAAAGGATTCTGATTTATCAAGCTATAAGATAGGAGCTGACTGCGCGTATGGAGCGATATCGTATCTTGTGCCCCAAACAGCAAAGGAGCTATCTATAGATATAAGAAGCATTAATAATAAGCCTACCGGGGAGAATATAAACCAGGAGTGCGGTTCGCTTCATCCGAATGTTATCTCAGAATACGTGGTTGAAGAAGGCCTTGATTGCGGGTTTGCCTTTGATGGTGATGGGGATCGCGTTATCCTGTCTGATGAAAAAGGGCAGATATTGGATGGGGATTTTATACTTGCGATTATCTCAAAATATCTATCAGAAAAAAACCTACTGACCAAGAACTCTATTGTCACTACCCAGATGAGTAATCTTGGACTGGAGATGGCGATAAGCCAATGGGGCGGAAGGCTTATAAAGACAGATGTTGGTGACAAGTATGTCCTGGAGAAGATGCTTAAAGCAAAGCTTAATCTTGGCGGAGAGCAGTCCGGGCATGTCATACTTCTTCATCACACTACAACAGGAGACGGTCTACTGACAGCGCTTTTTATATTGAAGATTATGGCTGAAACAGGAAAGACGCTAAGCCAGCTTAGCAGGGCGATGTATAAGTTTCCCCAGATACTATTAAATATAGATGTAGCGAGTAAAAAGCCTATTGAGGAATTGACAAAGACAAAGAAGGCTATAGAAAAAAACGAGAAAAAATTAGGTTCTAAGGGCAGGTTATATATTCGTTACTCAGGTACAGAGAATAAACTGAGGATAATGGTAGAAGGACAGAACAGCCTAGAGATAAAAGACGTTGCCGAGGATATTGCCAAGACGGCAAGGGAAGAACTAGAATGCCTAAATTAGGTGTAAATATAGACCATATCGCGACTCTGCGTCAGGCTCGAGGAGAACTTTTCCCTGATCCGATAAAGGTCGCTAAGATATGTGAAGCATCCGGGGCTGATAGCATAGTCTGCCATCTTCGTGTCGATAGAAGGCATATCAATGATAATGATTTAAAGAGGCTAAAAGTATCTGTAAAAACCAGGCTTAATTTGGAGATGTCCGCAGCAGCAGAGATAGTTAGTATCGCGCTAAAGATAAGGCCCGATCAGGCGACACTCGTTCCGGAAAAGCGTCAGGAGCTTACTACAGAGGGCGGGCTCGATGTGGTAAAGCATAAGAAAAAGATAGCCGATGTTGTCAGCAAGCTAAAGAGCAAAGGTATATCTGTAAATCTATTTATTGATCCAAGTATGCTCCAGATAAAGGCATCCAAGGATATAGGTGCTGATTATATAGAGCTTCATACAGGCTCCTATGCCAACGCGAAGACCAAATCAGCGCGCGATAGGGAATTCAACAGGATTAAAAAGTCAGTCCTTTACGGCAATAGTATAGGTTTTGGCGTAAATGCCGGGCACGGGCTTGATTATGCTAATGCTCCGGCAATAGCTAAGATACCTAATATCGAAGAGCTTAATATAGGTTTTTCTATTATCGCGGCGTCTGTGTTTATCGGCATCGGCAACGCTGTTAAAGAGATGAAGAAGATAGCATCATGCGTGTAATATGATAATAGGTACAGGCATAGATATGGTAGAGATATCAAGGATAAAGAATGCCGCAAAAAAGTGGCAGAAGAATTTCCTGCTAAAGATATTTACTGATAAAGAACTCGAATATTCCAATGAGAAGACATCTTCGTATCAGCATCTCGCTGCGAGGTTTGCCGCGAAAGAAGCTGTTTTAAAGGCATTAGGCAGCGGCTTAACAAGCAGAATGGAGTGGAGGGATATCGAGGTCTGGAACGAGGAATCCGGTAAACCAAATGTACGCTTAACAGGAGAAGTTGAGCGGGTAGGTACAGCTTTAGGTGTAAAAAATATTATTATAAGCATGTCTCATACACGCACCTATGCTGTGGCAAGCGTAATATTGGTTAATGGTAAAGCCTAAATTATGGCAAAGCGCATCTTGAGTATAAAAAAACGCAAACAGGATAGCCACAAAGGTGACTATGGCCATGTTTTTGTAATTGCAGGTTCGGTGGGCATGACGGGGGCCGCGTACCTAGCTTCTCAAGCAGCTCTTCTTTCGGGTGCCGGGCTTGTTACATTGGCAATACCAAAAAGCTTAAATCCTATAATGGAGCGCAAGCTTACAGAAGTCATGACCCTTCCTCTGCCGGAAACCAAAGAGCAGTCACTTTCAAGATCCGCGTATAGCAAGATAAGAGATTTTTCCAAAAAATGCGATTGCGTTATTATAGGCCCCGGACTTTCGCAAAACAGGCAGACTCAAACTTTGATACGTTCGCTGATAAGCGGTATCGACCTGTCCATGGTCCTTGATGCAGATGCCTTAAATGCCTTGTCAGGCCATTTATCGATCTTAGGCAATACATGTTACGCACAACCCCGTAAGACTCTTTCGGGGCAACGAGGCAGGTGCAGTACGGTTATTACGCCCCATTCAGGTGAAATGGCCAGGCTTGCAGGGTTGAGATTATCTTTTGTTAATAAAGATAAAAAAGGTGTTGCAAAAAAGTTTGCAACCGAATATAATGTAACAACTGTTTTGAAAGGATACAAGACAGTTGTAGCTGCGCCACGCAAAGAGATCTATATTAATTCATCAGGTAACCCCGGGATGGCTTCAGGTGGGTGTGGCGATGTTTTGACAGGTATTATCGGAGCGTTTTTAGCATCAGGTATAGATGCGTTTAAGGCAGCAAGGCTTGGCGCGTACATACACGGCCTTTCAGGAGATATAGCAGCAAAGGCAAAGACAGAGATATCTCTTAAGGCAACCGATCTTTTAGAATTTCTTCCACAAGCATTTAAGAAGGTCTATAAATAAATTTTATGTGCCGGCGTAGCTCAGTTGGTAGAGCGCCTCACTTGTAATGAGGATGTCGGGGGTTCGACTCCTCTCGCCGGCTCCATTTTTCGATATTAATGCATATTGCGTGGGCAGGTGGCCGAGTGGTCAATGGCAGCAGACTGTAAATCTGCCGGCTTCGCCTTCGAAGGTTCAAATCCTTCCCTGCCCACCATTCTTTAAGGATTTGAAGAGAGCCTGCGCCGACCGAATAGGGAGGGAAAGCGGCTTGCATCCATGAATCTGCAAGAATTTAGCGAAAGCAGGCGAGTGGCCGACCCGAATACCCTGGCGAACAGCTTTTGTTCGGAGAGATGCAGTGAGCCGGGAGAGGGCGCCAAATCCTTCCCTGCCCACCATTTTATTAGCTAAACATACTATGTTGTTTAGCTTTTTAACTTTAGGAGGAGATTATGGCAAGTGTACTGGTGCTATATTATTCAAGAACAGGAAACACTCAAAAGATGGCCAAAATTATAACGGAAGAGCTAAAGGTAAAAGGCCAGGATGCGACTTTGAAAGCAATAGATGATGTGAATGTAGATGAGCTTGAAGCTGCGGATGGCGTAATAATCGGCTCACCAACTTATTACGGGACAATGGCGGCGCAGATAAAGACGCTTCTTGATGAAACAGTTAAGATACATGGTAAGCTTGATGGCAAGGTAGGCGGGGCATTCTCTTCCGCGGCAAATATAGCAGGGGGCAATGAGACCACTATACTGGATATCATAAATGCGTTGCTTATTCATGGGTTTATTATTCAGGGCGATCCAAAAGGGAGCCATTATGGGCCTGTTTCCATTGGCGCACCGGATGATAGGGTAGAAAAAGAGTGCAAACGCTTTGCAGATAGATTCTCGAACCTGCTGGGTACAATTTATTAATGAATATACTTATATATATTAATATAGATATATAGGGATGCTATAGATTAATAATCGGAGGAACAATGAAGAGTTATACAGAATATTTATGGTTTGAGACTGTTAAGCGAAGAGAGTTTCTGAATATAACAGAAAAGGTAGAAGAGTGCCTTGATAAAAGCAATATAAAAGAAGGTCTTTGCCTGGTAAATGCTATGCATATAACAGCGAGTGTATTTATAAATGACAATGAAAGCGGATTACATCAGGATTTTGAGAACTGGCTTGAACAATATATTCCCCATGAGCCACTTAGCCGGTATCAGCATAATCTTACAGGTGAGGATAATGGCGATGCTCATCTCAAGAGAACTATAATGGGCCGTGAAGTTGTTATAGCCATTACAAAGGGGCAGCTTGATTTTGGCCCATGGGAACAGATATTCTATGGTGAATTCGACGGCTCTCGCAGAAAAAGAGTTATGGTAAAGATAATCGGTGAATAATTACTGTTGTGCTATTTTAGATTGAAATATTTTTTTCGAACTGTTATAATGTTGCAACAAACAATTTCTTAAGGTTACTATATGATATACGAGCGGGAGTAGCTCAGTTGGTAGAGCTTCTGCTTTCCAAGCAGACTGTCGCGGGTTCGAGTCCCGTCTCCCGCTCCATATGGCGAGAACCTAAAAAGAAAATAATTAATATCCCCTCTTTTGGCTCATGGCCTATTTTAAGCGCCACCCCTTGACTTTTGCCTGCAAGTAGTATATATTTACATTATGCCTTATCCAAATAAAGATGATAACGAGATACGCCTTTTTGGCGACAAGAGCATAAGGGAAGAGGCCTATCACAAGAAGATCCTCCAGCTTGAAAAAGAGATAGCTAATCTCGAGACTCTTGCTAAGGGGCAAGAAGATACCGATTACATCAAGTCTAATGCCCAACCTAAAAATCTTAACAATCTCTATTACGAAAGCCTGCTTTCCTTTGATAGGAAGATAAAAAAGGAACAGGAATTTTTAGAAAAACGCGCTACAGAGATTACCGAGAGGCTTGATATACAGGCGCAGCGCTTGATAATGGATGTAGAAAACTCATTTCGCAGGAAGACGAAATGGGTTCTTTTTATTGTAGTCGCTCTTGTTTTACCATTTGTCATTTTTTTAGCGTATTCAAATACAGCACTCTTTTCTAACAGGCTAAATATCCAACAGCCTGCCAGCCTTAATGCAAAGATATCTTATATAAAGACAGCGTTGCAAACGCAGACAAAATATCATTATCAGTATAAAGTTAACAATATAAATGTCCTGGATGGCAGCTATATAGTAGAGGTAGAGTTAGATACCGCATCAAATGACAGCTGGTTTTTCAGGAGCCTCGCACAGGATGTGGTAAGGGTATTTCAAAAGTATTCTTCTAATTCTCCCGCGGAAATCTCCTTTTTCCGCAACGGCAAATTGTATATAAAGGCCTATTTAACGGCCTCAACAAAAAGGCCCTACCTGCAATATTTCTTCTAAAAATCAACCTTATTTTAACAGTGAAAAAAAAGTTAAAAAAACGCTTGACAAAAAAGTTTTTTTTGGTACAATAAACACTCCATTTCTGAATACAATAACAGCGTAAGAGGCTATAATGGCTTTCTTCCGCTGCTGTAGCTCAGTTGGTAGAGTGCGTCCTTGGTAAGGACGAGGTCACGGGTTCGATTCCCGTCAGCAGCTCCAGAAGAGTATGTGTTTTTTTTTATTTATATAATAATATAAATGAATTAGCAAAACAAAGGAGTAACAATGGCAAAGGAAAAATTTTTACGAACAAAACCACATCTTAATATAGGTACAATAGGCCACGTAGATCATGGCAAGACAACTCTTACTTCAGCGATTACAATGTGTCTTAGCAAGAAGGGTCAGGCTGAGGTACGTTCATTTGATTCTATTGATAAGGCCCCTGAAGAGAAAGAGCGCGGTATAACTATCGCTATAGCTCACGTTGAGTATGAGACAGACAATCGTCATTATGCCCACGTTGATTGCCCGGGTCACGCTGATTATATCAAGAACATGATAACAGGTGCCGCTCAGATGGATGGAGCTATTCTGGTTGTATCCGCAGCTGACGGACCTATGCCTCAGACAAGAGAGCATATCCTTTTAGCGCGCCAGGTTAACGTTCCTTCAGTTGTTGTATATCTTAACAAAGTAGATATGGTAGATGATCCGGAGCTTCTTGACTTGGTAGAGCTTGAGATAAGAGAACTTCTTTCTAAATATGAATTCCCAGGGGAGAAGATACCGATAGTAAAAGGTTCAGCCTTAAAGGCCATGGAATGTGGTTGCGGTAAAGATGATTGCGATAGCTGTAAATCTATAACAGAGCTTATGAAGGCAGTAGATGAGAGTATACCGACCCCAAAAAGAGACGTCGAAAAGCCATTCCTTATGGCTGTTGAAGACGTCTTTTCTATTACAGGTCGTGGTACCGTAGCAACAGGAAGAATCGAAAGAGGTATCGTAAAGGTAAGTGAGAATATCGAGATAATCGGAATGCGCCCTGAGGCTCAGAAGTCTGTTGTAACGGGTGTTGAGATGTTCAGGAAGCTTCTTGATGAAGGCCAGGCCGGAGACAACGTAGGAATACTCTTAAGAGGAACAGATAAGAAGGATATAGAGCGTGGTATGGTACTTGCAAAGCCAGGTTCTATTACTCCTCATACAACGTTTAACGCAGAGGTGTATATCTTAACAAAGGAAGAGGGCGGACGTCATACACCTTTCTTTAATGGATACCGTCCACAGTTCTACTTCAGAACCACAGACGTAACCGGTATAGCAAAACTCGCTGAAGGCGTTGAGATGGTAATGCCTGGCGACAAAGTGACTATGGAAATAACATTGATAACACCTATCGCTATGGAAAAAGAGCTTCGTTTTGCTATCAGAGAAGGCGGAAGGACAGTTGGCGCCGGTGTTATAAGCGAAATTATAAAATAAATGAAACCACAATTTATGGAGTGCAAAGCACGACATAAAATGTATGGTTGAATTTATCCTGATGATGCGACCAATAGGAGCATCAGAAGGATCTTAAGAATATAAAAATAGGGCAGAAAAATGCGGGAACAGATTTTACTAGCGTGTACAGAATGTAAAAACAGATGGTATTCTACTACTAAGAATAAGAAGAATACAACTGAAAAACTGGAGATGAGTAAGTTCTGTAAGTTTTGTCATCGTAGAACGCCGCATAAAGAAGTTAAATAGTACTATAACCTAATATATAAATAAAAAACCTGCCAGCAGCAGTTGGCAGGTTTTTAACGCGTTTTGACAATTTTAATTTAAAGGCCTGTAGCTCTAATTGGCTAGAGCAGTGGTCTCCAAAGCCGCGTGATGGGGGTTCGAATCCCTCCAGGCCTGCCATGGTTTTGAAAGGTAGATTATAAAAAGATGTTCGCTAAGATCAATAATTTTGTAAGTGAAGTAACAGTTGAACTCAAAAAGGTGTCATGGCCCACCAGGAGTGAGTTGATAGGGTCAACAACAATAGTCATAATAAGTGTAGCTGCCATGGCTTTTTATATCGGTATATGTGATTTTATTTTCTCAAAAGCTATACATTTGCTTATAAAATAGTTTCTTAGCATAGATTGGTGAATTATATGGGTAAACTTTGGTACGTCCTACATACATTGACAGGCCAGGAAGAAAAGGTAAAGGCTAATTTATTAGGCCGGCTTGAACGCAGCAAAATTCAGGATAAGATCGCTCAGGTTATAATACCAACAGAGGTAGTTTCAGAGGTAAAAGCAGGCAAGAAGACGATATCAGAGAGAAAGTTTTTTCCGGGGTATGTACTTGTTGAGATGGAACTTACAGATGAGTGCTGGTACCTTGTTAAGAATACCCCAGGGGTTACAGGTTTTATCAGCTCAGGTCAAAAACCGACACCGTTGCAGGAAGAAGAAGTAAAGAGCATACTTAAGCAGACAGAAGAGAAGAAAGAAAAGCCCATGCCAAAGGTGACATTCAGCATAGGCGAAAGCGTTAGGGTCAAAGACGGACCTTTTACGAATTTTAACGGTAACGTAGAAGATCTTAATCCTGCAAAGGGTAAGCTTAAAGTTTCAGTGATGATATTTGGCAGATCAACTCCTGTTGAGCTTGAATACTGGCAGGTTGAGAGGTTGTAAAATGGCGAAAAAAGTTAAGACACAGATTAAATTATACTGTCCGGGGGGACAAGCAAACCCAGCCCCTCCTGTTGGGCCTGCGCTTGGTCAGCATGGCTTGAATATCATGGAATTCTGCAAAGCATTTAATGAGAAGACCAAGAATAAGCAGGGGCTTACGTTACCCGTGGTAATTAGTGTATATGAAGATAGAACATATACGTTTATAATCAAGAGTCCACCATGTTCAGTCCTTCTTAAAAAAGCAGCAAACATAGCAAAGGCCTCTGGAGTTCCGAACAAGGAAAAAGTTGGCAAGGTTTCAAGAGAGGACGCAATTGAGATTGCGAAGGTCAAGATGGAAGACCTTAATACAGATGATGTAGAACAGGCCCTAAAGATTGTAAAAGGCACAGCGCGCAGTATGGGCATAGATATCGGATAAAAAATGAGTAAAAGACTTGCAGAAGCAAATAAGCTAGTGGACAAAACAAAGTTGTATGATTTAAGCGAGGCAGTTACTACTTTAAAGAGTGTGCCTACCGCTAAATTTAATGAGAGCATTGATCTTGCTATAAAATTGAATCTTGCGGAAAAAGAATTATCGCAATCTATAAGAGGTTCGGTTGTTCTTCCGCATGGTACCGGAAAGACAATAAAGGTAGCTGTTTTTTGCAAAGATGAGCATGCTCAGAAAGCAAAAGACGCGGGTGCGGATATTGTCGGAGCAGATGATCTGGTTGAAAAGGTAGCAGGTGGTTTTCTGGATTTTGATACAGTTATCGCGATGCCTGAGATGATGAAAGATCTAAGTAAATTAGGCAAGGTTCTGGGGCCTCGTGGACTTATGCCAAGCCCTAAAGCAGGAACAGTAACAATGGATGTAGAGAAAGCTATACAGGAAGTCAGGGCAGGCAAAGTTGAATTTAGGATGGACAAGCTTGGATGCATTAACATGACTATCGCAAAGCTCTCTTTTGAGGTAGAGGCTATAGTAGAAAACACGAAAACTGTGATTGACGCTATTATTCATGTAAGGCCAGCCAATGTAAAGGGTAAGTTCTTAAGAGGTATCTCGATCTCAACAACTATGGGTCCGGGTATCAGGTTAGACGCGTCTAAATATTAATTATAAATTATAGAGGGTTATGATGGAGAAACAACTTAAACCAGGTAGGTTTTTAAAGACCTGCATAGTAAAAGAGTATACTGAAAGGTTAAAGGATTCATCATCTCTATTTGTAACAGATTTTACAGGACTTACAAATAAGCAGATTGAAGCATTAAGAAAAAAGCTTAAGGTTGTATCAAGCAAATATATGATTATCAATAATTCACTTTGTAAGACCGCCCTTCGAGACCTAAAGCTTGACGCGTTAGCGGATTTGGTTGATGGCTCTTGCGCAATAGGCCATACAAGCAGTGATCCGGTCGCTACTTCCAAGGCACTGGTTGATTTTGCGAAGAATAATGAGCGTTTTCAGGTAAAAGGCGGTTATGTTGACGGCGGCATTATTGATGTCGATACGATTAAGGAGCTCGCAGCAATGCCAAGTCGTGAAGTATTGATAGGGCGTCTTGTTGCAGCTATAAATTCCCCAATAGTAGGGCTGGTTTCGGTTTGTTCGGGTGTAATAAAGAAATTGTTATATACAATTAATGATATTATAAGAAAAAGGGAAGAAGATAAATAGTTGATAAATTTTATTTATCAATATTTATTTACAGTTTGACGATTTACAATAAAACGATTCAATACAAGGAGGAATCAAATGGCAGATGAAATAAAAAAGGAAGAGGCACAGGCAGAAGTAAAGGAACAGCCCAAAGAAGAAAAAGAAGGCGCAAAACTTACCATGACAAAAGAGCAGGAAGAGTTTGTATCAAAGATCGAGAATATGTCGGTCATAGAACTCTCATCGCTTGTTAAGGTACTTGAAGAAAAATTTGAAGTTTCCGCACAGGCCCCAATGATGGTTGCGGCAGCGGGAGGAGCAGCGGGCGGAGGAGCAGCGGCAGTAGAAGAAGAAAAGACCGCATTTGATGTAGTGCTTACTGAGATTGGCGCTAATAAGATACAGGTCATAAAAGAGATACGTGCCGTAACCAGCTTAGGCTTAAAAGAAGCAAAGGATCTGGTAGAGGCAGCGCCAAAGGCTATCAAGGAAGGCATTCCTAAGGCAGAGGCAGAAGAGATAAAGAAGAAGGTTGAAGCTACCGGAGCAAAGGTAGAGCTTAAATAGTTCAGCTTGTCTTTAAGTTTGATATTGAGAAGATATAAGCACACGAACTATTAACTAGAGTTAAACAATAGGATTAGCATGACAATGCAGAGAAAAAACTTTTCTAAAGTTAAGCATGCATACCCGATACCTAATCTGTTAGAGGTACAGGTAAATTCATTTAATGATTTTATTCAGGTTGGCGTACCTCGCACCAAGCGTAAAGATCATGGCTTGCAGGAAGTGTTTACCAGTATCTTTCCGATAGAGAGTTACGATGGCAACTGCCACCTTGAGTTTGTAAGTTACTCTCTGGCTAAGCCAAAGTATGATATCGATGAGTGCAAAGTTAGAAGTATGACTTATGCCGCTTCGTTAAAGGTTAAGGTTCGTTTGCGCATGAAAGACTGCATGAAGGAGCAAGAGGTTTATATCGGTGACCTTCCTCTCATGACCCCTGTTGGTACCTTTATAATAAATGGAGATGAAAGGGTTGTTGTGAGTCAGCTCCATCGTTCACCGGGAGTATCATTTGAATCGGAACTGCATCCTAATGGCAAGAAGATATATAGCGCACGGTTAATACCTTACAGAGGCGCGTGGCTTGAATTTGAATTTGACGCATATGACAATCTTCATGCTTATATAGACAGGCGCAAGAAGGTGCTATCTACTGTATTTTTGAGGGCACTTGGATTTTCCGAGGATGAGGACATATTAAGGATCTTCAGTAATATAGTAGAAATAGAAAAGCCTTCTATTTCAGATTTGAATAAATATATCGGCGCAATAGTAGTTTCAGAGGTTGTAGACAATGAGACCGGTCTTACATTAATGCAGCAGAGGGAAAAGATTACAAAGGAATCAGCTGCTAAGGTCGCTTCAGGTTCGGTTGATAGCGTAAAGATTATCGAAAAGCCCTCAGAAGAGATTATCAGTACAATGGCCAAAGATCACGCGAAATCCACAGATGATGCGCTGATAGAGATCTATCGTAAGTTGCGCCCGGGCGATCCTCCTACAATAGAGAGCGCAAAGGCACTTATTGATACATTATTTTTTGACAAGAAGCGATATGATTTGAGCAGGGTTGGCCGTTATATGATGAATAGGAAACTTGACATGAAAGCGCCTCTTGAGCAGAGAGTTCTCGATAACGACACTGTTGTCAAGACTATTAAGAGGTTAGTTGATTTAAAGCTCACAGAGGGGCAGACCGATGATATAGACCACCTTGGCAATAGAAGGGTACGTACTATCGGAGAGTTATTGCTTAATCAATTCAGAATAGGTTTTACGAGATTAGAACGGGCTGTTAAAGAGCGGATGTCGATATATGATCTCGAGAACATTATGCCACACAATCTAATCAACTCAAAGTTGGTCTCAGGTGTTATAAAAGACTTTTTTGGCAGAAGCCAGCTTTCACAGTTTATGGATCAGACCAACCCTCTAGCTGAGATGACCCACAAGAGAAGAGTATCTGCTCTTGGGCCCGGAGGCCTTTCAAGGGAAAGAGCCGGATTTGAGGTGCGAGACGTACATTATTCACATTATGGCAGAGTCTGTCCTATTGAGACACCTGAAGGTCCTAATATCGGGCTTATCGCCTCACTCTCTACATACGCGAGGATAAATGAGTTTGGCTTTATAGAGACGCCGTACTTAAAGGTAGAAAATGGTAAATTAACAAAGAAGGTTGAATATCTTTCCGCTGATGTAGAAGATAATTATTATATAGCCCAGGCTAATTCAAAGGTTGATGCCCAGGGTCGCTTCACAGAGGATATGGTTTTTTGTAGATACAAATCTGATTTTCCAAAAATAGGCCCTAAACAGGTTCAATATATAGATGTTTCTCCAACGCAGTTGGTTAGTGTAGCCGCTAGTATCATACCTTTCTTAGAGCACGATGATGCTAACAGGGCTTTGATGGGATCAAACATGCAGCGCCAGGCAGTGCCTTTGCTCAGAGCACAGGAGCCATTAGTTGGCACCGGCATGGAGGCAAAAGTAGCACGCGATTCAGGCGCTATGGTAATAGCGGCTGCTTCAGGAATTGTAAAGAATATACAATCCGATGAGATACAGGTTGGCGAGAAGGTATATAAACTAAAAAAATATCAGAGATCAAATGCGTCAACATGCGTTAATCAGAGAGCCTTAGTTAAACTTGGACAGAAGGTTAAAGCCGGTGATGTTATTGCTGATGGGGCTGCCACGAACAATGGAGAGCTTGCTCTCGGTTACAACCTTTTGGTAGCCTTTATGCCTTGGAGAGGTTACAATTTTGAGGATGCTATCCTAATAAGCCAAAAGCTTGTAAAAGATGATATGTTTACCTCAATACACATAGAAGAATTTGGTATTGAGGCAAGAGATACCAGACTCGGTCCTGAGGATATAACAAGGGATATACCTAATATCAGCGAAGAGGCCCTTAAGAATCTTGATGAAGAAGGCATAATACACGTAGGCGCGGAAGTAGGCCCCGGTGATATACTTGTAGGTAAGGTCATGCCAAAAAGTGAGACTGAGCTTTCTCCTGAAGAGAAGCTTTTGCGCGCGATTTTTGGCGAAAAGGCTGGTGATGTGCGTGACGCTTCGCTTGTAGTTCCACCGGGAGTAGAAGGCGTGGTTATAGATGTAAAGATATTTTCCAGAAAGCAACAGAGGCCAAAGAGCAAAGATGAACTTACCAAAGAGATTGCTCAAATAGAAGAAGTAAAAGAATATTATGGCTCTCAGATAAAGACGTTAGAACAGGAAAAGATCCTTAAATTGACCAAATTTCTTGTTGGCAAAAAGATTACAAGCTCGTTACTAGATGAGCAGAGCGGGGTAATAGTAGTTGCCGCGGGAAAGACTATCAAGAAAACTGATGTAAAAAAGCTTCCAAAATGTGATATCGCGAGTTTAAAGTTCTCTGTTGAAGAAGCAGAGCTGGAAGAAGAGATAAAGAGGATTATCAAGATATTAGAAGAGCAGATAGAAGATCTGGTCTACGAAGAAGACAGAGAGATAGACAAGATAAAGAGAGGCGATGAACTTCCTCCGGGAGTACTGAAGAAGGTGGTTGTTAATGTTGCCAATAAGCGTAAGGCATCGGTCGGCGATAAGATAGCGGGTCGTCATGGAAACAAAGGGGTTATCGCGAAAATCCTGCCTGAAGAAGACATGCCATACCTCCCTGATGGCACACCTGTAGAGATTGTTTTAAACCCCCTAGGCGTTCCTTCTCGAATGAATGTAGGGCAGTTGCTTGAGACCCATCTTGGTTGGGCAGCTCAATTATTGGGCATCAAGATAGCTTCACCGGTATTTGATGGCGCGTCTGAGGAAGAGATAAGAGTGCAGATGAAGAAAGCCAATCTGCCGGAAACAGGTAAAGTTGTATTGTATGATGGCTTAACTGGTGAGGCTTTTGATCAGGAGATAACAGTAGGCTATATATATATGATGAAATTAGCGCATTTAGTAGATGACAAGATCCATGCCCGCTCTATCGGGCCATATTCCTTAGTTACGCAACAGCCGCTTGGAGGAAAAGCGCAGTTTGGCGGGCAAAGGTTTGGTGAGATGGAAGTATGGGCATTGGAAGCATACGGTGCCGCGTATACCTTGCAGGAGCTTCTGACTGTAAAGAGCGACGATGTTATGGGCAGAACGCGGATGTATGAGTCCATAGTCAAGGGAGAGAACGCATTGCCACCAGGTACACCGGAATCCTTTAACGTTCTTGTAAAAGAGTTACAGAGCCTTGGCCTTGATGTTAAGACAGAGAAAAAGGGACAGGCAAAATAGTTAACCGTTACATACGGAGTAGATAAATGAGTTCAGATGTAAAATTTGATTCAGTTAGCATAAGCATAGCGTCTCCGGAAGTGATAAAGTCATGGTCTAAGGGAGAAGTTAAGAAGCCTGAAACCATAAATTATCGTACATTGCGCCCGGAAAAAGACGGACTCTTTTGCGAGAGGATATTCGGCCCTGTAAGAGACTGGGAATGCAGCTGTGGTAAATATAAACGCATCAAGCATAAAGGTATTATATGTGATCGTTGTGGCGTAGAAGTGACTCTGTCAAAAGTCAGACGCGAGAGAATGGGTCACATAGAGCTTGCTGCACCTGTTTCGCATATCTGGTTTTTTAAGGTCGTGCCTTCAAGGATCGGAACACTCCTTGGTATAACACTTAGAGAGCTTGAGAAAGTCCTTTACTACGAAGAGTATATAGTTATAGATCCGGGTGAAACAGGACTGAAGGAAAGAGAACTGCTAAACGATGAGAAGTACCGCCAGTATAGTCAAGAGTATAAAGATGGGTTTAAGGCTATGATGGGCGCTGAGGCGGTAAAAGAGATACTTAAGAAAGTCGACCTAGCGAAATTATCAACTAAAACTAACAAAGATTTTAGAAGCTCAAAAGGCGAGCAGAGTCAGAAGAGATTAGCGAAGATACTTAAAATCGTTGAGCAGTTCAAGCAGAGCGATAATAACCCTGAGTGGATGATAATGAATATGATACCTGTCATACCTCCGGATCTCCGTCCTTTAGTGCCTCTTGATGGTGGACGTTTTGCTACTAGCGATCTAAACGATCTTTACAGGAGAGTAATTAACAGGAATAATCGCTTAAAGAAGCTTATGGATCTTAAGGCACCAGAGGTTATTATAAGAAACGAAAAAAGGATGCTGCAGGAGGCGGTTGACGCGCTTTTTGATAATGGTAGACACGGCAGGCCCGTACTTGGTACCGGAAATCGGCCATTAAAGTCTTTAAGTGATATGCTAAAGGGTAAGCAGGGGCGGTTTAGGCAGAACCTTTTGGGCAAGAGAGTAGATTATTCAGGAAGATCTGTTATTGTAATAGGACCAGAATTAAAGCTGCATCAGTGCGGGCTTCCTAAGAAGATGGCACTGGAGCTCTTTGAGCCTTTTATTATAAAGAAGCTAAAAGAACGTGGATTTGTGCATACTATTAAGAGTGCCAAGAGAATGGTAGAAAAGGCAAAGCTTGAGGTGTGGGATATACTTGAAGAGGTTATAGCTGATCATCCGATAATGCTCAACAGAGCCCCAACCCTGCACAGACTTGGCATACAGGCTTTTCAGCCGGTTTTGATAGAGGGAAAGGCCATAAGAATTCATCCTCTTGTGTGTTCAGCATTTAATGCTGATTTTGATGGTGACCAGATGGCTGTTCATGTGCCACTTTCCATAGAGGCACAGATGGAGACGCGTCTTTTGATGATGGCATCAAATAATATATTCTCACCATCCAGCGGTGAGCCCATAGTTGCGCCTACTCAGGACATAGTTATAGGGTTGCATTATATTACCAAGGAGAGTAAGGGGAAGCCCGGAGAAGGCATGGTATTTGCTTCTATGGATGAGGTTATATCTGCTTACGATGATAACCAGGTGCATATACACGCTCTTATCAAGGTAAGGATGGATGGTAGCCCTATTCTTATCACAACAACGCCGGGTAGAATAATTTTAAATAAGGTTTTGCCTGAGAATCTGCCGTTTTTTAATGATATTATTAACAAGAAGAAAATATCGGATCTGATAACGACTTCTTATAAGCAGTTTGGCCATAGCAGGACTGTGACGCTTTTGGATGATTTAAAAACCTTAGGCTTTACATGGGCAACAAAAGCAGGGCTCTCTATATCAGTGGATGACTTAAAGCTTTTGCCAGAGAAGAAGAAGATAATAGCTGATGCCCAGAAACAGGTAAATGATGTCCAGGCTCAATACAGGAAAGGTATTATTACGGACCGCGAACGTTATAATAAGATAGTGGATATCTGGACACATGTTACAGATATCATTTCAGAGAAGGTTATAGATAATCTAGGAGAGTTTAATCCTATATTTATGATGGCAGATTCAGGCGCTCGTGGTTCGAGGCAGCAGATAAGACAGCTTGCTGGAATGAGAGGCCTTATGGCAAAGCCATCCGGAGAGATCATTGAACACCCTATTACCGCTAACTTCCGTGAAGGTCTTACCGTACTTGAATATTTTATATCAACGCATGGTGCGCGAAAAGGTTTGGCTGATACAGCGCTAAAGACCGCGGATTCAGGCTATTTGACTAGAAGACTTGTTGATGTTGCTCAGGATGTAATTATAAATGAGGATGATTGCAACACATTAAATGGTATACTTATCAGCGCTATTATAGAGGGTGATGAAGTTGTGGTTAGCCTTAAGGAACGAATTATAGGAAGAGTAGCATGTGATAACATAGTTGATATCATTACAGATGAATTAATTGTTGAAGCCGGCAAAGAGATAGATGAAGAAAAGGCAGAGTGCATAGAGACAGCAGGTATAGAGCGCATAAGGATAAGAAGTGTTTTGACTTGTGAAGCGAAGAAAGGCGTCTGTGTTAAATGCTATGGACGCAATCTAGCGACATTCAGGCTTGTAGAAAAGGGTGAGGCTATCGGTATAGTAGCGGCTCAGTCTATTGGGGAGCCGGGAACACAGCTTACTATGAGAACATTCCATATAGGTGGTACAGCAAGCAGGGTTATTGAACAGGCATTCATAAAATCTAAAAACGATGGTATAGTTAAATATCATAATCTACGAACAGTGGAAAAGACTAGTACGCAGGAGATTATAGTATTAAATCGCAATGGCCAGGTATCTATAAATGACGAAAGCGGTAGAGAATTCGAGCGTTACCCGATTCCTCATGGAGCTATTATCGCTGTCAGAGAAAATAAGCCGGTCAAGAAGGACGCGATATTTGTAAAATGGGATCCTTATATGTCCCCGATACTTACCGAGATGGCAGGGACTATCAGGTTCGAGGATGTAAAAGAAGGCGTTACTATGCGCCAGGAGATGGATCCTCAAACCAAGCTTACCGATACGGTTATAATAGAACATAAGGGTGAATATCACCCGCAGATTGTTATACAGAATGATAAGAAAGAAGTAGCCGCTTTATACCCTATACCGGCAGGCGCTCATATATTGGTAAAAAATGGTTCCCAGGTTAAAGCAGGTGAGCTTCTTGCAAAGACTCCTCGTGTTGTTACAAAGACAAGAGATATTACAGGTGGGCTTCCAAGAGTAGCGGAGCTGTTCGAGGCGCGTAGGCCAAAAGATCCCGCGATAATCAGTGAGATAGATGGTATTGTCGAGTTCGGTGGGTCGAAGAAGGGGCAAAGAAGGATAATAGTAAAGAGTTCTACAGACATGACGAAAGAATACCTGATTCCGCATGGCAAACATCTTAATGTTTACAAGGGTGACAGGGTTTATGCTGGCCAGCAGCTGATAGACGGACCGGTTGTCCCACAGGACATTCTTAAGGTTTCGGGAGATAAGTCGCTTCAGGAATATCTGGTAAATGAGGTCCAGGAGGTGTATCGTCTCCAGGGTGTAAAGATAAATGATAAGCATATAGAGGTTATAGTAAGGCAGATGTTAAAGAAGGTAAGAGTAGATGATCCGGGAGATACGGACTTTTTGGTTGGTTCCAATGTTGATAGGGTAGTTTTTCAGGAAGGCAACCAGAAGGCTTTGAAGAAGAAAAAGAAGCCCGCGAAAGCAACGCCTATACTTCTTGGCATAACAAAGGCATCATTAAGCACAGAGAGTTTTATATCTGCGGCTAGTTTTCAGGAGACGACGCGCATACTTACAGAGGCCGCTTCAAGCGGGAAGGTGGATAACCTCCTGGGATTAAAAGAAAACGTGATAATGGGGCATCTTGTTCCTGCTGGTACAGGATTCCCGGAGAATAGAAACATAGAGCTTATAAAGAAAGTGGATAGTTTAAAAAAGAAAAAGCTGGAATCGGATAATCAGGAAGTAGAGAGTGTAGAAAAAAAATAGTCAGGTAAGGCCTAAGCCCCTGCGAGGAGTAATTAAAAAATATGCCAACGATAAATCAGTTGATAAGAAAAGGTAGGAAAGCCATAACAACAAAGACAAAGTCACCTGCTCTGAAGGGTTCGCCCCAGAAAAGAGGCGTATGTCTTCAAGTAAAGACCCAGACGCCTAAAAAGCCTAACTCAGCGTTAAGAAAGATAGCTAGGGTAAGGCTTACTAATGGTATAGAGGTTACAGCTTATATACCGGGAGAAGGGCATAACCTGCAGGAGCATTCAATCGTTCTTGTCAGAGGCGGCAAGGTAAAGGACCTTCCAGGGGTAAGGTATCACATAGTTAGAGGTATACTTGATACCCAGGGGGTAGCAAACAGAAAGAATAGCCGTTCAAAGTATGGGGGCAAGAGGCCAAAACCAGGCGCTGCTCCCGCGGCGTAAGTAATATTATAGATAACCGTAGACCTAACTGAGCTTTAGAAGGATAATATAATGAGAAGAAGAAGGGCAGAAAAAAGAAAAGTATTGCCAGATCCTAAATATAAATCAGAGTTGATATCAAAATTTATAAATATTGTAATGGAGAGAGGCAAGAAAGCTACCGCTGAGAGAATTGTTTATGATGCCTTTGCGGGTTTACAGGAAAAGACCGGCAAGGATAACGCATTGGAACTTTTCCAGCAGGTCTTGGATAACGTAAGGCCGATGCTCGAGTTGAAATCAAGGCGTGTTGGCGGCGCGACTTATCAGGTACCTATAGAAGTAACGCATGCGCGTGGTATAACTATAGCTATGCGCTGGATAAGAAACTTTGCCAGGCTTCGTAAAGGGAGCCCGATGAGCGACAGGTTAACAAGCGAGTTTTTTGACGCTTATCAGAAACAGGGAGCAGCGGTAAAGAAGAAGGAAGATACACACAAGATGGCAGAGGCTAACAAGGCATTCAGCCACTTTAAATGGTAAATTTCGATTATAGGTTTTCGGTTAGCGGTTATAACCGGACACTGAATACCGGATACCCGACACCGAAATTATGATAACATTATTAGAGAGACCTAAAAGAATAGAAACCATGGCACAAGATAAGTCTTTATATAAATTGAGAAATATTGGAATCATGGCGCATATTGACGCTGGTAAGACTACCACTACTGAGAGAATTCTTTATCTTACGGGTAGGATTTACAGGGTCGGTGGCGTTGATGATGGAACCGCTACCATGGACTGGATGAAGCAGGAGCAGGAGAGAGGTATAACTATAACTTCGGCTAGCACAGCATGCAAATGGAAAGATTACGATATTAATATTATTGATACACCGGGGCATGTTGATTTTACAGTTGAGGTTGAGAGGTCATTACGCGTTCTTGACGGCGGGATAGTTGTTTTCTGCGCGGTTGGTGGAGTGGAGCCACAGAGTGAGACCGTATGGAGACAGGCAGACAGATATAAGGTTCCCAGAATAGCTTATATAAATAAGATGGATCGCACAGGAGCTGACTTTTTTGCTGTTGAAAAACAGATAAAGGATTACCTTGGAGCTAACGCTGTTTCTATACAGATACCAATGGGTTCAGAGGCAAGCTTTAAGGGCATGATCGATCTTGTGAATCTTAAGGCTATTATATATAAAGACGAGGAATCGGATAATTTTGATATAGTTGATATCCCTGATGAATATCTTCAGCAGGCACGGGATTACAGGCATAAATTGCTTGAGGCGATTGCGGATATTGACGAAAGCATCATGGACAAATATGTACAGGATGAAAATAGTATTACGGTAGATGAGATAAAGTGCTCTTTAAGGCAGGGTGTTTTGAAGGCAAAGATACTACCTGTCTTATGCGGGTCTTCACTTAAAAATAAAGGTGTTGAGTTTCTTATGGACGCTGTATGCGATTACCTGCCATCTCCGCTTGATGTACCGCCTTTAGAAGGTATAGATCCAAAAGACGAGTCGATTAAAAAATGCCGGCCCGATAAAGACGAACCATTTGTCGCTCTCGCGTTTAAGATAGTATCTGACCCGTATGTCGGAAAATTGACATATTTCAGGGTTTATTCAGGTCAGTTTACATCAGGTACTTATATATATAACGCGTCAAAGGATAAAAAGGAAAGAATAGGTAAGATTGTAAGAATGCATGCGAATAAGCAGGAGATAGTAGAGACTGTATATCCGGGTGATATCGCGGCAGCAGTCGGGCTAAAAGAGACTAAGACAGGAGATACTCTTTGTACTGAGAAGAGCCCTGTTGTGTTAGAGAGAATAAGTTTCCCGGATCCGGTACTTTTTATGGCTATTGAACCAAAATCCAAGCAAGATCAGGACAAGCTAGGCATAGTTCTTAAGAAGATTGAGGAAGAGGACCCTTCTTTTTATGTAAAGTATAATTCTGATACAGGACAGACGATTATCGCGGGTATGGGTGAATTACATCTAGATGTTATAGTAAACAGAATGGCACAGGAGTTTGGCCTGAAAGCAAATACAGGTAAACCTGAGGTTGCATATAAAGAGACCATAAAAAATCGCACAAGTTCTGTAGGCAAGTTTGTGCAACAGACAGGTGGCCATGGTCAATACGGGCATGTTGTTTTCGATGTAGAGACCGGTGAGAGGGGAACAGGAGTTGTATTTGAAAGCAGGATTAAGGGTGGAGTTATACCTCGCGAGTTTATACCTGCTGTAAAAACAGGCGTATTGGAAGCTGCTAGAAATGGTGTTTTAGCCGGATATCCCGTTACTGACATACATGTTAAGCTTATAGATGGCTCCTATCATGATGTAGATTCATCGGAAATGGCTTTTAAGGCAGCAGCCTCTCTTGGCCTAAATGACGCTCTGCGAAAAGGCTCTTCAATGCTTTTGGAGCCTGTTATGAATATAGAGATAATTGTTCCGGAGGATTATTTAGGAGATGTTATAGCGGATTATAACTCACGCAGAGGAAAGATTGAATCCATAAAACCCAGAGTCAATCTACAGGTAGTAAAGGGTTTTATTCCGCTTGCGGAGACTTTTGGATACGCTACCGCGTTGCGCAGTTTGACCCAGGGAAGAGGCACATATATCATGGAACCTGCTTATTATAATGAGGTCCCATCATTTATAGCTGAAAAGATCGTTAGTTTAGGATAAAAAAGGAGTAACAATGGCAAAGGAAAAATTTTTACGAACAAAACCACATCTTAATATAGGTACAATAGGCCACGTAGATCATGGCAAGACAACTCTTACTTCAGCGATTACAATGTGTCTTAGCAAGAAGGGTCAGGCTGAGGTACGTTCATTTGATTCTATTGATAAGGCCCCTGAAGAGAAAGAGCGCGGTATAACTATCGCTATAGCTCACGTTGAGTATGAGACAGACAATCGTCATTATGCCCACGTTGATTGCCCGGGTCACGCTGATTATATCAAGAACATGATAACAGGTGCCGCTCAGATGGATGGAGCTATTCTGGTTGTATCCGCAGCTGACGGACCTATGCCTCAGACAAGAGAGCATATCCTTTTAGCGCGCCAGGTTAACGTTCCTTCAGTTGTTGTATATCTTAACAAAGTAGATATGGTAGATGATCCGGAGCTTCTTGACTTGGTAGAGCTTGAGATAAGAGAACTTCTTTCTAAATATGAATTCCCAGGGGAGAAGATACCGATAGTAAAAGGTTCAGCCTTAAAGGCCATGGAATGTGGTTGCGGTAAAGATGATTGCGATAGCTGTAAATCTATAACAGAGCTTATGAAGGCAGTAGATGAGAGTATACCGACCCCAAAAAGAGACGTCGAAAAGCCATTCCTTATGGCTGTTGAAGACGTCTTTTCTATTACAGGTCGTGGTACCGTAGCAACAGGAAGAATCGAAAGAGGTATCGTAAAGGTAAGTGAGAATATCGAGATAATCGGAATGCGCCCTGAGGCTCAGAAGTCTGTTGTAACGGGTGTTGAGATGTTCAGGAAGCTTCTTGATGAAGGCCAGGCCGGAGACAACGTAGGAATACTCTTAAGAGGAACAGATAAGAAGGATATAGAGCGTGGTATGGTACTTGCAAAGCCAGGTTCTATTACTCCTCATACAACGTTTAACGCAGAGGTGTATATCTTAACAAAGGAAGAGGGCGGACGTCATACACCTTTCTTTAATGGATACCGTCCACAGTTCTACTTCAGAACCACAGACGTAACCGGTATAGCAAAACTCGCTGAAGGCGTTGAGATGGTAATGCCTGGCGACAAAGTGACTATGGAAATAACATTGATAACACCTATCGCTATGGAAAAAGAGCTTCGTTTTGCTATCAGAGAAGGCGGAAGGACAGTTGGCGCCGGTGTTATAAGCGAAATAATTAAATAATATGAAAACAGAACAGAAAATAAGAATAAGGCTTAAGGCCTATGATCACAGGATTCTTGATCAGGCAACAGCGGATATTGTTGAGACCGCAAAAAGGACGGGTGCTAGAATAGTTGGCCCGATACCTTTGCCTACGAGAAGAGAAGATTATACGGTTTTGAGAGGCCCGCACGTTGACAAAAAGTCAAGAGATCAGTATCAGCTTAAGACGCATAAACGCCTGATCGATATCTTTGACCCGACCGCAAGGACAATAGATGCTCTTAGAAAATTGGATCTAGCGGCTGGTGTTGATGTTGAAATAAAGTAAATGAGCACATAAGTTACACCTGCTTGCAGATGTAACTTATAAGTGCGAATTTATCCTGAGAATGCGAAACATTCGAAGGATCTAAGTTTACAACCAAACACGGATATAATTTTATGATTAATGGCATTTTAGGAAAAAAATTAGGCATGACGCAGATTTACAGCAAAGACGGTGATGTTATACCTGTAACTGTAATAGAGGCAGGTCCTTGTACGATATTGCAGGTCAAGACAAAGGCTCATGATGGTTACACTTCAGCGCAGATGGGTTTTGATATCAGGAAAGAAAGCCGGACCAATAAGCCCCAGATGGGAAGATTTAAGAAGCTTAAGGTAGAGCCAGTCTCTTTTATCAAGGAAATAATCGTTGATAACGTTGATGAGATTAAGGCTAAAGATAGCATAACAGTAGAGATGTTTACCCCGGGTGATTATGTAGATATTACAGCCTCTACTATCGGAAAAGGTTTTCAGGGTGGTGTAAAACGCTGGAATTGGTCACGCGGTCCGATGTCTCATGGCTCCAGGTCCCACAGGGCTCCGGGTTCTATCGGAGTTACAGATCCGCCGCGTGTTCTTAAGGGCAAGCATCTCCCCGGACATATGGGCAACAAGAAATTCACTGTTCAGGGTCTCGAGGTAGTAGAGTCAGATAAGGAAAAGAGCCTCCTGCTTGTTAAAGGTGCTGTACCCGGTGCAAAGAACGGTTATTTGATTATCAATAAATCCAAGAAGAAAAAGAAGAAGGTTCTTAAGCCAAAGGTTGACCAGGCTCCTAAGAAGATTAATCCGCTTAAGCAGAGCAAGAAGAACATGAAGAAATAGGTGATATATGACTAATATAACAGTTCTAGATAATAAAGGTAAGAAGGTAGATACTCTTGGATTGAATGAAAAAATATTCAATGGCAGGGTAAATAAGGCTATGTTGCAACAGGTCGTTATAATGTACCTTGCGAATCAACGTAAATCTTTTGCGAAAGTGAAGCAGAAGGATGAGGTGCGTGGCGGCGGTAGAAAACCATGGAGGCAGAAGGGCACAGGAAGGGCTAGAGCAGGTAGCATACGTTCACCCCTATGGAGAGGCGGAGGAGTAACATTTGGACCTGAACCAAAAGATTGGCATTATCAGGTTCCGAAAAAGATTAAGGGCAATGCTTTATTATCTTCTTTTAACGCAAAGTTTAAAGAAAATAGCATTACTATAATTGACGAGTTTAAGCTTGAATCACATAAGACAAAAGATATGCTAAGTATACTTAAAGCGCTCAAGCTTGATACTGATAAGGTGATTATTGTTTCAGGCAAGTCCAATATTAACCTGTTAAGAGCTGCTAAAAATATTAAGAAGGTTGTCCTTGTCAGGGCAGAAGATATAAACGCCTATCAGGTCTTAGTTAATGATAAGATCCTGCTTGAAAAAGAAGCCCTGCAGATTATTGAGAAGCGTCTAACGCGTAAAGTTTCACACAGTAAAGCGCAAATCTCCAGTACCCCAGGCGAGGCTGTGAAGCCAGATAAAAAGGTGATATAAAATGTATGAGAGCCCGCATGATATAGTGAAGAGCTTGTTAAGAACTGAAAAAGGCACACGCCTTCTGATTGAGAACAAGTATATGTTTTGGGTAAGTGATAAATCCAATAAGATACAGATTAAGAAAGCGGTTGAGGAGATTTATAAGGTACATGTTACAGGAGTAAATACCCTTGGTGTTAAGCCTAAACCAAAACGTGTGCGATATAAGCTAGGTAAGACCTCTCCGTGGAAGAAGGCGATGGTAACACTTAAAAGCGGCGATTCTATAGAGATGGCAACTAGTTAATTTTCAATATTAAAGGATAAAGCAAAATGAGAATGAAGACAAAGAAACCAATTACACCGGGGCAGAGGTGGGCTACAGTTGCGTCTTTTCAGGAGTTGACCACAGATAAACCTTATAAGCCATTAACAGTAGCCTTAAGAAGTAAAGGTGGCAGAAATTCAAATGGCAGGGTAACGATGAGGTATAGAGGCGGTGGCCATAAAAGAAGACTGCGGCTAATAGACTTTAAGAGGGATAAGTTTGATATTCCGGCAACAGTGTTAACCATAGAATATGATCCAAACCGTTCTGCAAGAATCGCGCTTGTTGAATATAAGGATGGTGAAAAGCGCTATATTGTAGCTCCGGTAGGGCTTGTAGTAGGAGCGGAGATAATATCAGGCAAAGAAGTTGATATGAAGGTCGTCGGTAATACTACATCATTGCGCAGGATACCACCTAGTACACAGATACATAATGTCGAATTGGCCAAGGGTAAAGGCGGGCAGATCGTGCGTAGTGCGGGTGCTTCAGCTCAGATCATGGCTAAGGATGGCAAATACGCCCATCTTCGCTTACCATCTAGTGAGATAAGATTAGTAGACCTTGATTGTAACGCGACAATAGGTCAGATAGGCAATATAGAGCACGACAGTATCTCGCTTGGTAAAGCGGGACGTAGCAGGTGGCTTGGCAGAAGGTCAAAGGTAAGAGGTGTCGCGATGAACCCGGTAGACCATCCGCATGGCGGAGGAGAAGGAAAAACATCCGGTGGAAGGCATCCTTGTACGCCTTGGGGTAAGCCTACAAAGGGATACAAGACCAGAAAAAAGAAAAAGAGTTCAAACAAATTCATAGTTAAGCGAAGAAAAAGTAAAAAGGAGTAGAAATTGGGAAGATCACTTAAAAAAGGACCGTACGCTGATCCAAGGCTTATTGAAAAGGTCGAAAAGATAAAGAGGCTTGGAGACAGGAAACCTATAAAAACATGGTCGCGCAGGTCTACTATACTGCCGGATTTTATAGGGTTAACATTTTCTATTCATAATGGAAAGAGTTTTGTGTCAGTCTTTATAACTGAGAACATGGTTGGCCATAAACTTGGAGAGTTTGCGCATACCAGGTTATTTAGAAAACATGGTTCACATACTGATAAAACCGCAGCACTTAAGTAGAGGAAACGCAAAAGATGATATCAAAGGCAGTTGCAAAATATCTAAGAATTTCGCCTAGAAAGGTAAGGACTGTAATAGCCCTTATTAAGAACAAGCATGTGGACGAAGCTATTGGGATCCTGAATCTTACAAACAAGAAAGCCGCGTTTTTACTTCTTAAGGTTTTGAATTCAGCAATTGCCAATGCAAAGCGTTTTCCGAATACGCATCAGGAGCACTTATACATTTCAGATATATACGCTGATGGTGGCCCACTTTTAAAGAGGACCAGAGCAGAAGCTATGGGGCGCGCCAGCGTAATAAGAAAGACAACGTCTCATATTACTATAGTGCTTGAGTTGGAGCAGCCTAAGGTCACAGAGCAGGTAACGCAGGATAAAAAATTAAAAACAAAGAGTAAAAAAACAACCAAGGAAGCACCCGCAAATAAAAAAGCACCAGCTAAAATACATAAGAAAAAAGAGATTAAAAAGAAAACTGGAAAAA
>CAZDLP010000006.1:34126-36611 GCA_964506565.1 uncultured Planctomycetia bacterium | reverse complement strand
TCAGCAGGCAATGCGATTTCTAAGGTAGGTAAAGGGCCTGAGCTACTGGAGTACCTCAATTCTAAGGAATATCTGGCTACTATTCGTGAGCTAGAGTACAAACTAAGTTTCCCACAGCTCGATTACAGGGCATTATCAGCAATGCAGATGGCCCTATTGTTCAGAATTGATAATAGCCTCTTTTTAAAGAATAGAGAAAGAATATTGTCTGTACTAGAAGAATCTCTAAGAGACGAAGACCTTTATATGAAATTATTATCTATGGCGGGATTGGCGTCTTTGAGCAGCCTGGATGCTGACGTACTATTAGAGAATAAGGGTGATATCTTGTCTATTCTTGAGACTGGTATGCATAGCGGTATATCGCATTATAAGCTGATATCAGCTATCGGGCTATTGTTGCTTTCTGATGTTGATAAAAACACATCAGATAAATATTTTAAGATGGCATCCGCTATAGTAGAAAAAAATCTAAAGGGAAGCGATCCAAGCAACAGGCAATTGGCAGAGATGGCGTCTCTGGTCATAACAGGAAAAGATGCTCCATACGCAGCAGGCACAGATGCCTCGTTTAACGACAAGATGCCTGAGCTGCGGCTGAAAGATAGAGATTTTTCACCTCCTGCCGGTTTACCTAAATCCTCCTCATCAGATTTTAACAGCAGGGAGGTAAGCAAGCTTGAAGCAATCAATATCGATGAATTGATGACTTTATTAACAGGCGAGGAAGGTATTAAGAGTGCCGACTTATTTATAGCAGCAGATGCGGTGGATCTCATATCAGAATTTGACAAAGAAGTAATTGAGCGATATATAGAGATAGATGAGATAACAGATGTCTTTGCTAGTTATTTGACAAGTGGTAACCCCTGGACAAGGGCGTATGCTGTTGCAAAGTTATCCGGATTAGATAAAGATCTCCCCGAGCCATATATAAAAGATGTTATAGACTTTTTAAGAAGCAATAAAGCTTTTGGGAGTAGTGTTCGAAAGACACAACTAAGGGCAGCAGCTATCCTATCCAAATTTGATAGAGATCTGCTCGGCTCGTATATGAATCCGGATGATATAGTACAATTTTTAGCAGGAGAAAAAGGTTTTGAAAATAGCACTCCATCAACAAGAAAATATGCAGCGGAACTATTATCCGGCTTTGGCAAAGACGCGATCGCTCCATATATAGATATAAAAAGGGTAACAACTAGTTTAGTTAACTATCTTGAAGGTGCTGATGACCTATGGAGAAAGGCAAGGGCAACGTCAGCATTACAGCAATTACTTGGAAAGGATAACTTCCCGGTGATATTCAAGCTCGTTTTTACCGGTCCGGATTATAAAGAACCTCTTACGATTCTTGTGAAGGATGCTTACAAGCTTAGAGATATGTTGAACCAGTCTCTCAGCCCGATTACAGGGAGTTCCTTTATCGCTGTATCAGACGATAGTATCCGTTTATTGCCTCATATTAAATCTTCTTCAGCAGGCGATCTATCAGTAGATGATCTTGAGGATAGGGTAACCTTCTTAGTAGGTGAAGAGGGCCTAGGAAGTACCGATGAACGTACTAGGGCATTTGCGGTAGAATACTTGTTAGAATTGCCGGAGAAGGGCTATGCATCGCATAAAGATAAGATAGTAGCTGTTTTAAAAGATGGTTTGACAAACATAGATCCGGTTATCAGATCAGATGCGGCAAAAGGTCTCGCCAGCTTCGATGTGGGAACACTCTCAGAGCATGGGTTGGACCCATTGAAGGTAATAAGTGCCTTACCATTCGATATGCCCATAGCACCGGTTGGGCCAACAGTTCCTTTATCTAAGAGTTCCTCATCAGGGCTATCCCTTACACCAGAGGAGATAGAGAATATTGAGCTTGCCGCTAAGGCAGCCAATTTAAGTAACGTAATAGGTACTATAGTATACGATGATACTAAACTCTCAGATGAACAACAGCAGAAACTCCAAAACTTAATAGGCACAGGCAAGGATAGCCTTCTTACGGATCTTGAGGCAAAGTTAGGAGGCTGCAAGGTAAGACTTATGTCTCAAGGTGGTATTGAGGATAATGTTAATACAATAATAATCTCAACTGAGCAACTAAGTGGTTTTGAGCAGGCTAAGTTTTTTATTGTAGAACAGGCAAGTCAGGATATGGCCAGAGACATGAGTTACGCTAAGATAGTCCCTCTTATAGCGATAGCAAAGGGGTTGTTAGGCTTAGAAAATATTAATGAGCATCATGATCTTTACCTAGCGCTTAAAGCCGCGATAAAAAGCTTAAGCCGAGGTCAGCTTAATGATAGTGCAATTGAGGCAGCTATTACAGCCTATATAACTGATAAGCTGATCTTTATAATGCTGCCTCTTCCAACATCTTATGATTATGACAATCTTGAGCAGTTACAGCGCCAGGCGCTTATGGTACTGATCGCCGCTTAGGCTTAAGTTGACAAATATTGCCTGCCCTGCCTACCGGCAGGCAGGC